>CANRNA010000006.1 GCA_947631805.1 uncultured Oscillospiraceae bacterium
AGGCTGCTGGACTCATAATACCCGCCGCAGTCCGCCGTGAGGGCGCTCAGGGCCGCCGCGGCATCGTCAAAGCCGGTGGTCTCCAGGTCCATGTCCGCCGTGTAGATTATCTTGGCGTCCGGGTCCGGGATGGGGACGGCGCTCTCCTCCGGGGCGGCGTACAGGGCGGCGGCCTCCATGGCGGAGGCGCTGTCGGCGGTGAACTGCCAGGCGTCGTCACTCTTGCTTTGCCAGGCGGCGCAGCCGATGAGCATGGCCGCCAGAAGGCCGACGGCTATCAGGCAGGCGATACGCTTTTTCATGAATAATGCCCTCCGTTTCATTTTGTCTTTGCCTGTGGATATGCCCATAAGACGGCCCTGGGGCGAAAAAGTTCCCCAGGGCCGGGAAATAAAAAAGAGGACGGCTCGCGCCGTCCTCGGGGTTTAATAGTGGGAACGCTTATTCCTCCGTGTCGGAGATCATGCCATAGCCGCCGTCCTTGCGCTTGTACACCACGGAAAAGGCGTCGTCGGCCTCCTGGTTGCGGAAGGCGAAGAAGGTGTGGCCCAGCAGGTCCATCTGCATGGCGGCCTCCTCCGGGCTCATGGGCTTGATGGAAAAGCGCTTGGTCCGGATGATGGTGTATTCCGGGGCCTCCTCGTCGTCCGGCACGGACTCCGGGGCGGAGGTGCGCTCAAACGCGCCGTCCCGCAGCCGCTTCTCCAGGCGGGTCTTGTTTTTCCGCACCTGCCGCACCAGGGCGGCGCAGGCGGAATCGATGGAGGCAAACATATCGCTGGTGGTCTCGGTGACGCGGTAGAACATACCGTTGTTGCGGATGGTTATCTCCACGGTGTAGCGGCCCCGCTCCGCGCTGAACACGACGGAGGCGTCGCTCTCCGTGCGGAAGAGCTTGTCGATCTTGCCGACCTTCTTTTCCGCGTAGCTCCGCAGCTCATCGGACACCTCGTATTTTTTGCCGGTGAATGTGAATGTCATAATAACCTCCATTCTGCCGCTGCGGCCACGGCACGGATGGGGCGGACCTCCACGAGCGGCCAATGGAGATCGCCGACGGATACCGCGGCTGCCGCTGTGTGGCCAGCGGCGGGCCCTTGGGAGCGCAGGCCCGTCCACCTTTTGGACGGCACCGGCCCCTTTGTGAAAATTGTACCACAAATTTTGCCGCTGTACAATAGGTCTTTATGAATTTTTTCCAATATCTGCCGAGCTATGGTGAAAGTGCCGCAGCACCGCCAGCACGATGAGCGCGGCCAGCACCCCAAACGTGCCTCCGGACAGGTCGATGCACACATCCCGGACCTGGGCGGCCCGGCCCTCGGAGAAGAGCTGGATGCACTCGTCCACGACGGCGGCCGTGAGGCAGGCCAGCTCCGGCAGGAAAAACCGGCTGCGGCCGTCCCGCCGGACGAACAGCAGACACAGCAGAAAGCCCAGCAGCATGTACTCGGACAGGTGGGCCGCCTTCCGCACCAGGAAGGAGGGGTCCCGTGACAGGATGACCCGGTCCAAAAAGTCGATGCCCCGGTACAGGGCCTGGCGTATCCGCTCCGGGAACAGGTCCGCCGCCCGCTGGAGCGCCACCTGTATGCGGCCGCTGCCGATGAAGTCCAGCACGGGCTGCACCAGCCGCTGGACCCAGCCGCTGGCCTGACCGGACATGTCCGCCGGGAGCATGGAGTTGACCCATATAAAAAGCAGCGTGAACGCCACGAGCACTATCAGGATTTTGTGTGAGAGAGATTTCATAGTCATATTTTCTGCCCAAACGACGTTTTTGTCAAGACGCTATTGACTTTATCTCATTCCGTGGTAAAATAATTGTGACAATTCCATAGCCTTATCAAGAGTGGCGGAGGGACCGGCCCTGTGAAGCCCGGCAACCTGTGCGAGACAGCAAAAGGTGCCAAATCCGGCGGTGTTAAATCGAAAGATAAGGATGCATAGACTGCTTCCGTCGCCCGCCGGTCCCCCGGCGGGCGTTCTTGTTGGCTGTGCGGAGCGATTGAAAATAACCAAGGATAAAATGCTAGGAGGAGCTTTCATGGGACATTATCTGTTTACATCCGAATCCGTCACGGAGGGCCATCCCGATAAGGTCTGCGACCAGATATCGGACGCCATTCTGGACGCCATCCTGGCCCAGGACCCCCAGGGCCACGTGGCGTGCGAGTGCACCGCCACCACGGGCATGGTGTTCGTGATGGGGGAGATCACCACCAGCTGCTATGTGGACATCCCCAAGATCGCCCGGGGCGTGCTGCGGGAGATAGGCTATGACCGGGCCAAGTACGGCATGGACTGCGAGACCTGCGCCGTGCTCACCGCCATCGACGAGCAGTCCCCGGACATCGCCATGGGCGTGAACGCCAGCCTGGAGCAGAAGGAGGGCGGCGAGGCCGCCGAGCTGGAAAACGGCGCGGGCGACCAGGGCATGATGTTCGGCTACGCCTGCGACGAGACCCCGGAGCTGATGCCCCTGCCCATCAGCCTGGCCCAGAAAATGGCCAAGCGGCTGGCCCAGGTCCGCAAGGACGGCACCCTGCCCTACCTGCGCCCGGACGGAAAGACCCAAGTCACCGTGGAATATGACGAGGCGGACAAGCCCGTGCGCATCGACACGGTGGTGGTCTCCACCCAGCACGCCCCGGAGGTGGAGCAGGCCCAGATACGGGAGGACATCATCCGGGAGGTCATCACCCCGGTCCTGCCCAAGCACCTTATCAACGGGGACATCAAGTACTTCGTCAACCCCACAGGCCGCTTCGTGGTGGGCGGGCCCCAGGGCGACTCGGGCCTGACCGGCCGGAAGATCATCGTGGACACCTACGGCGGCAGCGCCCCCCACGGCGGCGGCGCCTTCTCCGGCAAGGACCCCACCAAGGTGGACCGGAGCGCGGCCTACGCCGCCCGCTGGGTGGCCAAGAACATCGTGGCCGCCGGGCTTGCCCGCCGCTGCCAGGTGCAGATAGCCTACGCCATCGGCGTGGCCAACCCCGTGAGCGTGAACGTGACCACCTTCGGCACCGGCAAGGAGTCCGACGAGACCTTGCAGAAGGCTGTCAACCAGGTGTTCGACCTGCGCCCCGCCGCCATCATCCGGGACCTGGACCTGCGCCGTCCCATCTACCGGCAGCTGGCCGCTTACGGCCACATGGGCCGGGAGGACCTGGACGTGGCCTGGGAGAAGACCGACAAGGCCGAGGCCCTGAAGGCCGCCATCCCCGAGCCCACCGAGGCCCTCATCCCCTCCGAGGGAGGCAAGAAGCGCCCCTGGTGGAAGTTCTGGGCCAAGAAGACGGAACAGTGAAGATTATGCGAAAGGAAGACGAGCTATGAGTACTATCCGAGACATATCCCTCGCTCCCCAGGGGGAGAAAAAGATCGCCTGGGTGGAGCGAAACATGCCCCTGTGCCGCGCCATTGGTGAGGAGTTTGCCAGGACCAAGCCCTTTGCCGGGCTGAAGGTGGCCCTGTCCCTGCATCTGGAGGCCAAGGCCGCCTATCTCTGCCGGGTGATGGCCATGGGCGGGGCGGAGATGCACATCACCGGCTCCAACCCCCTGTCCACCCAGGACGACGTGGTGGCCGCGCTGGTGGACGGCGGGCTGGAGGTCCACTCCTTCCACGGCTGCACGCCGGAGGAGTATGACGCCAACATAGACAAGGTGCTGCGGGTGGGTCCCAACATCATCATCGACGACGGGGGCGACCTGGTCCACCGGATGCACACGGCCTATACGGACCTGCTGCCCGGTGTCATCGGCTCCTGCGAGGAGACCACCACCGGCATCATCCGCCTGCATCACATGGAGCGGGCCGGGACCCTGCGCTTCCCGGCGGTCACGGTCAACGACGCCGACTGCAAGCACCTGTTCGACAACCGCTACGGCACCGGCCAGTCCGTCTGGGACGGCATCGTGCGCACCACGAACCTGATCGTGGCGGGCAAAGAGGTGGTGGTGGCCGGTTACGGCTGGTGCGGCAAGGGCGTGGCCATGCGGGCCAAGGGCCTGGGCGCGCGGGTCACGGTCACGGAGGTGGACCCCATCCGGGCCATCGAGGCGGTGATGGACGGCTTTAGGGTCATGCCCATGGCCCAGGCCGCCGCCATCGGCGACATCTTCTGCACTGTCACCGGCTGCGAGCGGGTCATCACCGCGGAGCACTTCCCGCTGCTGAAGGACGGGGCCATCCTCACCAACGCCGGCCACTTCGACGTGGAGGTGGATATGGCGGGCCTGGAGCAGTACGCCCAGGCGAAATATGACGCCCGCCACAACATCGTGGGCTATGAGCTGCCCAACGGCCGGACCGTGTTCGTCATCGCCGAGGGGCGGCTGGTGAACCTGGCCTCCGGCGACGGCCACCCGGCGGAGATCATGGACATGAGCTTTGCCATCCAGGCCCTCAGCGCCCGCTATCTGGCGGAGAACCGGGGCAAGCTGGCCCCTGGGGTGTACGCCGTGCCGCGCCAGATAGACGAGGACGTCGCCCGCCGGAAGCTGGACACCCTGGGCGTGGAGATAGACACCCTCACCCCGGCCCAGCGGGAATACCTGGGCGTATAAAACACCAAGTGCTCGGGCCTGCCGCCCATTGCGGCAGGCCCGGTTTTTGCGGCTTTTTCGGCCCGCGCAACCGGTGGTTGACACATTTCCCGGTCAGATTGGTTGGCAAGGCGGACGGCGGCCGGTATAATAGCGGCAACGGTGCGCGCCGAATATCCGATAAAAAGGGAGGCAATATCATGCCCTTGGCAGAGAAGATAATCCAACTGAGAAAGAGGCAGGGCTGGAGCCAGATTGACCTGGCGGACCGGCTGGACGTGTCCCGCCAGTCCGTGTCCAAATGGGAGATGGCCCAGGCCATGCCGGAGCCTGACAAGATCGTCAGGCTGAGCGAGCTGTTTTCCGTCACCACAGACTATCTATTGAAGGACGAGCCCGCCGCCCCCGCCCCGGAGCCGGAGGCGGAAGAGGGGGCCGGGCCGGAGACGGGACCGGGACCCGCGCCCGAGACGGCCGCCCCGGAGCCCCCGGCCAAAAGACCGCCCCGGAAAAAATGGCCCTGGGTCCTGGCGGCCTGCCTGGTCCTGGTGTTCGGCCTTGTGACGCTGGCGGTCCTCAGTCTTTCCGCCGTCCCCGGCGGGTCTGACGTCGCTGTCTTTACGCAGACAGCCGTTCAGGGGGAGGCGGAAGAAGGTACGCTCCCATCCCTGTCGGGCTTTACCCAGGAGACCGCGGTGGCGGAGGAACAGGCGCCGGGCAGCGGGAGCTGCTATACCTATGAGAAAGCCGCCGTCACCCTCCATAACATAGAGCCGGAGGCGATGAAGGCCATCGCCCGGGAGTACGAGCCCTTCGGCATCACGTATGACGCTGAGCGGGATGCGTGGTACTATAAGGGGGAGCCCATCCGGTCGTTCACCGACGTGCTCAGCTCCAACGGGGAGAGCCTGACCGGCGGGAATTTCCGGGGGGTCATCCGAAACTTTGCCGGAGAGGGCACCGTGGATGTGCGCGCCGTCCGGGACTATGACCAGGCGGATGAGGACGGGACAGGCAGGCTCACCGGCGTGGAGGTCGTGTCGGAATAAAAAACGGGGACGTATCGCCGAAACGGTACGCCCCCTAAGCAGGAAAACCGGCCCGCCGCGAAAGCGGCGGGCTGTGCGGTTGTCAGGACTCGAAGAACTTCCGGTGAATGGCGGAGACAGCCCGGTCGGCGCTGGGCGCGTCAATGACGCAGGATATCTTTATCTCGCTGGTGTTTATCATCTGGATGTTGATATGCTCGTCGTTGAGGGCCTCGAACACCAGGGAGGCGATACCGGCGGAGGACATCATCCCCGCGCCCACCACGCTGACCTTGGCGATGTCCCTGTCCAGGGACACGTGGTCGAAGCCGATGGCGCTCCTGCGCTCCATCAGCGCGTCGTAGGCCCGCTGGGCGTCGCCCTCGGCCACCACGAAGCTCATGTCGTTGGTCTCCTCCCGGCCGTTGGCCTGGATGATCATGTCCACGTCCACTCCGGCCTTGGAGACCGCGTTCAGCACCCGGAAAGCGGAGCCGGGGCGGTCGGCCACCTTCACCACCGTCACCCGTGCAACGTGCTCGTCCTTGGCAATACCGGTTATCTTCATCTCTTCCATGTTCTTGGAAACCTCCTTCACCTTTGTACCGGGCGCTCTCACCAGGGAGGAGAGCACCTCCAATTCCACGCCGTACCGCTTGGCGAGCTGCACGGAGCGGTTCATCAGCACCTGCGCCCCCATGCTGGCGAGCTCCAGCATCTCGTCGTAGGTGATCTCTTCCAGCTTTTTGGCCTCCGGCACCTTCCGGGGGTCAGAGGTGTAAACGCCCTCCACGTCCGTGAATATCTGGCAGCGGTCGGCGTGGAGCGCGGCGGCCAGGGCCACGGCGGTGGCGTCGCTGCCCCCCCGGCCCAGGGTGGTGTAATCGTCGAACTTGTTGACGCCCTGGAACCCGGCCACCAGCACGATGCGCTTTTTGTCCAGCTCCCGGCGCAGCCGCTCGGTGTATATCCGGCGAATGCGGGCCGAACCGTAGACCGTGTCGGTGCGGATGCCCACCTGCCAGCCGGTGAGGGACACCACGGGCAGACCCATGCCCTCCAGGCACATGGCCATCAGGGCGATGGACTGCTGCTCTCCCGTGGTCAGGAGCATGTCGAGCTCCCGCTTGGAGGGGTTCGGGTTTATCTCGGCGGCCTTGTCCAGCAGCTCGTCGGTGGTATCGCCCTGGGCGGAGAGCACGACCACCAGGTCATGTCCCATCAAAAAGCTCTCGGCGATGATGCCCGCCACGTTCCGGATGCGCTCCGCGTTGGCCACGGAGGAACCGCCGAATTTCTGTACGATCAGCATGTATTTCAAGTCTCCTTATATTTTCGCTCGGGGCTCGCGCCCGACCATTCTATGCCAGCACCCGCCAGAAGGCCCGGCCCCCTATCCCGGCGGCCAGGGGCTCCAGCTCCGTCCGGCTCAGGGGCCGGGTGATGAAGCCGCACTCCCGGGTGGAGCCGTAAATAGGCCGCGCCTCGGGGAAGAGCTGATGTATCTCTCCGGGAGAGCTCTCCAGACGCACATACCAGGGGCTGACAAGCTCCCGCTCCGGGGCCAGGACCCCGCCGGGACTGCCCAGGTCCGGTATCATGGGGTCGCCCCTGTGGCGCACCGCGTCGGCGATGTCCGCCGCCACGGCGCTGGCGGTGGGACGGCGGCCCGCGCCGGGTCCGCAGAAGATGACCTCTCCCACAGCGCTGCCCCGGACGGCGCAGGCGTTCATCACGCCGCTGATAGAGGCAAGGGTGTGCTCCTGGGGGATGAGGTGGGGCTCCACGAAGGCGCAGCACCCGCCGGGAGCCCTGGCCGCCCGGCCCAGCAGCTTCACGGCGTAGCCCAGCGCCCGGGCCAGCTCCATATCCACCGGGGCCACGGCGGTGATGCCGGTGGTGGGTATCTTCATCGGGTCCATGTTGGCCCCGAAGGACAGGTCCGCCAGGATGGCGGTCTTCCGGCAGGCGTCGATGCCCTCCACGTCGGCGGTGGGGTCCGCCTCGGCGTAGCCCAGCTCCTGGGCTTTTTTCAGCGCCTCGGCGAAGCTCTGGCCCTGGGCCTCCATGGCCGTGAGGATGTAGTTGGTGGTGCCGTTCAAAATGCCGTACACCTCGTCGATGCGGTTGGCCGCCAAGCACCGGCAGAGGGGCCGCAGCAGGGGGATGCCCCCGCCCACGCTGCCCTCGAAGAGATAGCTCACGTTGTGCTCCCTGGCCAGGGCGGCCAGCTCCAGGCCGTGGGCGGCCACCAGCTCCTTGTTGCTGGAAACCACGCTCTTTCCGGCCAGGATGGCCCGGCGGGAGTACTCATAAGCGGCGGTGGCGCCGCCCATGACCTCCGCTACCACGGCCACGGAGGGATCGTTCTCGATGATGGAAAAGTCCCGGACCAGCTTGTCCCGCCAGGGGCTGTCGGGAAGATCCCGGCGCACCAGGATATAGGCCAGCTCCAGCTCGTCACCGGCGGCGGCAGCCAGCTTTTCCCGCTGCTCGGCCATTACCTCCGCCAAGCCGCCGCCCACTGTGCCGAAGCCCAGTATAGCGTATTTTACCATGGCCGCCTCCTCAGCCCGCCGCCACGGCGGCCTTGATGACCCCGTCGATAGCGCCCAGCCGGGACAGGAGCGTCTCGGCGGAGGTGTCCAGGGCGGTCATGTCCGCCGTGATGGTCACCGGGGCCGCCCCGTTGGTGGGGATGCCCTGGTTGATGGTGAGGATGTTCGCCCCGGTGTCGGCGAAAACGGCCAGCACCTCGCTCAGAAGGCCCATCTGGTGGCGGAGCATGATCTGGAAGGTGACGATGCGCCCGCCGGCGATGTTCTGAAAGGGCATGACCGAGTTTTTATATTTGTAATAGGCGGAGCGGGAGATGCCCACCTGCTCGGCGGCCTCCGCCACGGTCTGGGCCCGGCCCGTGTCCAAAAGCTCCTGGGCCTGGGTCACCCGGATGAAAACCTCCGGCAAGGCGTCACCGGCTACCAAATAGAACTGTCCCTGTCCGCTGTTATTCATGAAATGTCCTCCCTTTGTGGTCGTTTGTCCACGTGACGTGTATATTACCATGTTTGCACAGAATATGCAAGCATATTTTCCGTAAGATCAAAAGTTGTCGAAAACGGGCGGCGTTTCGGCCCGGTCCCGGTCGTAATCGTCCAGGAAAGAGTGCTCCCGGCCCTGGGATTTATAGCCGGGGAAGGTGTCCAGGCACACCGCGTGCAGGGCGGTGAAAATGCTCTTTTCGATGTTGGGCTCCTCCTGGCGCAGGCGGCGGAGCAGCTCCTTCACCTCCTGGCGCTTGGAGGTGAGCTCGCCGGTGGCGGTCCCCTCCGTCAGACGGCAGGCGCAGCGGAGAAATTCCAGGCCGTTGTACCGGGCCCAGGACACGATGGCATCCTCATGGACGCAGTACAGGGGACGGATGAGCTCCATGCCGGGAAAGTTGGTGCTGTGGAGCTTGGGCAGCATGGCCTGGAGCTGGGCCCCGTAGAACATGCCGATGAGGGTGGTCTCTATCACGTCGCTGAAGTGGTGGCCCAGGGCGATCTTGTTGCAGCCCAGCTCCTGGGCCTTGCTGTAAAGATACCCCCGGCGCATCCGGGCGCACAGATAGCAGGGATTGCGGTCGGTGCTGTTCGCGGCGGCGAAGATGTCCGTCTCAAAGACGGTCACCGGCACCTCCAGCAGGGCGGCGTTGGCCTCCAGCTTCCGGCGGTTGGCCGGGCTGTAGCCTGGGTCCATGACAAGAAAGGTCAGCTCAAAGGGCACCTCGCTGTGGCGGTGGAGCTGCTGCATGACCTTGGCCATCAGCATGGAGTCCTTGCCCCCGGAGATACACACGGCGATACGGTCCCCGGCGCGGATGAGCTCATAGCGCTTCACCGCCTCCACGAAGGGGCGCCATATCGTCTTCCGGTATTTGGTGATGATGCTCCGCTCGGCGATCTGGCAGGGTCCCAGGGTCCTGGCCACGGCCGCGCCTCCTTTCCTCTCCGGCGTTCGGTCTTTTCCAGTATATCACCCCTGTCAACACTGGCATATATTGGCGGGGAGGGATGGGAATGCCGGAGGAAAAAAGCGGGCCCGCCGCCCGCCGGGACGGCCAGACCCCCGCCGAGGGGGAGCGCGGCCGCCGGTCCATGGGCCGGGTGCGGTTCGAGACGGGCACGGCTGTGCTGTTCGCGGCCATGGGGAGCATGCTGCTGCTGGCGCTGCTGGACGTGTTTTTCACCATGAGCAGCGATTTGGTGAGCAGCGCCTTCGAGGCGTTCAAGCTCATCGCTGTCACGGTGCTGGGGTACATTTTCGGGGCCAATCACACGAAAACGGACCAGGATTGACCGGGGCCGGGGAAGGGCGTATAATGGGCGAAAAACCAAGGGAGGCAGCACGCCATGAGAGAGAACGTCACCCGGTCGGCCCTGCTGGTCATCGACATGGAGATGGGATTTTTGTCCCCCGCGTCGCCCCACTGCATCCCGGCGGCGGCCGGGACCGTGCCCGCCGTCTGCCGGGCGGTGGAGACGGCACGGGACAAGGGCATCCCGGTGTTTTTCGTCAAGCGGCTCTACCGGGGGGACGGCAGCGACGTGGAGCTGGCACGCTGGGAGAGCTGGCGGGCGGGAGGCCGGGCCATGGCCCCCGGGTCCGCCGGACCCATCGGCGCCCAGGCCCCGGAGGGCCTGCGGCCCCAGCCGGGGGACTACACCGTCATCAAACCCCGGTGGAGCGCCTTTTTCCAGACGGAGCTGGACCTGATACTCCGGCGGCTGGGGGTGCGCACGGTCATCCTGGCGGGGACCACGACCCCCAACTGCGTCCGCGCCACCTTTTATGACGCCAGCGCCCTGGACTACAACGTGGTGGTGCTCAGCGACTGCACCTCCTCCCGGAGCGAGGCGGTCCAGCGGGCCAATCTGGAGGATATGGCCTGCATGGGGGCTGTGGTCATGACAGAGGAGGCGTTTCGCGCCTACGGGCCGGACACGGTCCCGGACGTGCTGGAGCGCATCCGGGCCGACAGAGATACGGCCCCCGCGCCGGAGACCTTCCAGTCCGGCCCGGAGGGCGTGGCCGCTGTGGACCGGTGGTGACGGGAAAAATAAAAATGAGCGCTTTCCAGAACGGAAAGCGCTCAGCATTTTATTCCTCTTTCCGGGGCTTGCGGGTCACCCGGACCTTTTCCACCCGCTTGTCATCCGCCTCCAGGACGGTGATCTCCAGGTCCTCCCAGTTGACCACGCAGCCCGGCGGGGCGTAGCCCTCCACCAGCTCCATGACCCAGCCGCCCACGGTCTCGCTCTTGATGTCCGCCAGCTCGTCCTCCCGGTCCAAAAGCTCCAGCAGGTCCTCGATGGGCAGGTCTCCGTCCAGCTCCCAGCTGTCCTCGGAGGTCTTGACCACGTCCTGCTCCACCTCGTCCGTCTCGTCCCAGATGTCGCCCACCAGGTGTTCCAGCACATCCTCCATGGTGATGACCCCGGCAGTGCCGCCGTACTCGTCGGTGACGATGGCCAAATGGGTCTGGCGCTCCCGGAGCTTTTCCAGCACAGCGGGGAGCTTTACGGTCTTGTATATCCAGCAGGGCTCGGTGAGCAGACTGCGCAGGTCTATCTCGCCGCCCTCCAGCAGCGCCCGGTAAAGGCTGTTCTGGTGGAGCACGCCGATGATGTTGTCCGTGTCGCCCTCATACACCGGCAGCCGGGAGTAGGGCACGTCCTGTACCTGGCGGAGGATGTCCTCCAGGCTGTCGTCTATGTCCAGGGCGGTCATGTCCACCCGCGCGGTCATGGCTTGGCTGGCGGACACCTCTCCGAAATCCAGGGCCGCCTGGAGCAGCTCCCCCTGGCCGTCGTCCAGCACGTCCTCGTCCTGGGCGGTCTCGATGATGGATTGCAGCTCCTCCACCGCCGCCTCCTGGGCGTCCTCGGGGGACTCCCCCTTGAAGGGCGCGGTGATGAGGTCGTTCAGATGCACGGCGCACCACACCAGGGGCCGCAGCGCCACGGACAGGGCCCGGATGGGGCCAGCCACCGCCAGGGTCAGCCGGGTGGCGTTTTTTTTGGCCAATATCTTGGGCATGGTCTCCCCGAAGATGATGACCAGCACCGTGACCAGTACCGTGGCCGCCGTGGAGCAAAGGCCCTCCGCCACGCCGGTGCCGACGGCGACGGTGATGGCGATGACGGAGCTTATGGAGCTGGACGCCACATTTACCAGGTTGTTGCCGATGAGGATGACCCCCAGGGTGCTGTCAAAGTCGTCCAGCAGGGCCAGGGCCGTCTTCGCTGTGCGGCTGCCGTCCTCCGCCGCGCCCTCCAGCCGCAGCCGGTTGGAGGCGGACAGGGCCATCTCCGAGGCGGAGAAAAATGCAGACAGGGCCAGGCACACCAAAAGCGCCAGAATGTACGGTATCACGCCTGGGCACCCCCTTCCTCCGCCGTCTGGGGCAGACGGCGCACCGTCAGCTTCCGGATGCGGTGCTGATATACGTCGGAGACGGTGAACTCCAGCTCGTGATAGACGAAGGTATCCCGCTGGACGGGCATCAGGTCAAAGTGCTCCAAGGTCCACTCGGCCAGGGGCTTGTGGATGAGCTCCTCGTTGTCCTCCGGGTCCTCATAGTCCAAAAACTCGAACAGCTCGTCCACGTCCACCCGTGCGTCCACCTCGTAGCGGCCGCCGCCGATGGGCTGGAAGAATTCCTGCACCTCGTCCTCCTCGTCCCATATCTCGCCCACCAACTCCTCCAGGATGTCCTCCACAGTCACCACGCCCAGGGTGCCCCCCCAGGCGTCGGTGACGATGGCCATGTTCTGGCGCTTCCGGCTCAGTTCCGGGAGCAGGTCGTCCACGTTGGTGGTGGCCGGGACGAAATAGGCCGGGTCCAGCAGGCCCCGCAGGTCCAGGG
Source organism: uncultured Oscillospiraceae bacterium (assembly GCA_947631805.1). GTDB lineage: Bacteria > Bacillota > Clostridia > Oscillospirales > Oscillospiraceae > CAJOIG01. Next base: position 12,492 of record CANRNA010000006.1, read on the forward strand.
CCTCCCCCTGGGCCAGCCAGGCGCGGATGTACTTGCGTATCTGCAAAATGCCGATGATGTGGTCCGTGTCGCCCTCGTATACCGGCAGGCGGGTGTGCCGCTGGGACCGGATGAACTCGGTGGTCTGGGTCAGGGGCCAGGCCACGTCGATGGCGGCCATATCCACCCGTGCGGTGAGCACGTGCTCCACGGTTATGTCTCCGAACTCCAGCGCGGACTGGACCAGATCGCCCTGGTCCTCGTCCAGACTGCCCGCGTCGGTCATGTCCTCGATAAGGTCATACAGCTCGTCCTCTGTGACGGAGACCTCCCCCTCCCCCTTGGAGAGCCGGGCCGCCGCCTCGCCGATAGCCGTGAGCACAGCCGCCGCCGGGGAGAAAAAGTGCATAAAAAAGCACAGCGAACCGGCGGTGCCAAGACTGAACCGCTCGCTGTATTTTTTGGCTATGGTCTTGGGGAGCATCTCCCCCAGGAAGAACAGTACAAGCGTGGTGGCCACGGTCCCCCACACCACGGCGCCCATGCCCCAGTGCCTGGTCACGAATACGGTGACCACCGCCGCGGCCGCCAGGTGAGCGATATTGGTGCCGATGAGGATCGTGGTGATGGCCCGGTCAAAGTTGTCCAGGACCCAGAGAGCTTTCTTGGCCCGATGGTCGCCCCGCTCCTGCCGGGCGCGGATGCGCGCCTTGGACACGGACGCGAAGGCCGTCTCCGCGAAGGCGAAATACATGGCCATACCGATGAGAAGGAACAAAAACAGGATAGACAGCCAACTGCCATCATCCATTGGGAAAAACCACCTCTTAGCTTTCTCGGTAAAATCAATGTGGCATTATAACATAAGATAAAAATTTAGTCAACCAAGATGAACCAAAGGGCATCCGTGACTCCGTCCATGGCCCGCCCCGTAGGCGCGGGGCCTTGCGGTTTGGCGGGCGCGGGGGTATAATGACGGCAGCGGCACGGCAGAAGGGAGGCAGGTCAATGGGATTTGTGTTTGTCGCTCTTGGCGGAGCGGTGGGGGCGATGGGGAGATATGCCATAAGTCTTTTGCCGGTCAAGACGGGTTTTCCGATACTGACGCTTATGACGAATGTGATAGGCGCGGTGCTGATAGGCTTTATTGCAGGCATCGCCAGCGATAGCGGCGAGGTGTCGCCCAATACGGTCCTGTTTTGGAAAACAGGTGTGTGCGGTGGGTTTACGACCTTTTCCACCTTTTCGCTGGAGGCGTTCACGCTGTTTGAAAACAAGGCGTACCTGTCCGGCGGGATATACATGCTTCTGAGCGTTGCCTGCTGTCTTGCGGGTATCCTCCTCGGAAAAAAGCTGTCGGTGCTGGTCCGCTGACAGCGTCCCCTATATCGGAAAAATAAATAGGGAGCGGGAGCGTCGGCGGGACGTTCCCGCTCTAATGCTGGGTCATGACAGGCGGGAGAGCGAATGACCGAACCAAAGGACAGTTCGCGGCGATATACAAGTGTAAACACCAACGAGGGGAGAGGCCCGTGGACGACTTGCGCGCGAAAGTGGATACGGACCGTCTGGCGGAGGAGCACGGAAGCGCCCTCTACCGCTTCTGCCGGAGCCTGACCTTCACGAGAGAGGACGGGGAGGACCTGTTTCAGGACACCTTCCTGAAGGCCCTGGAGCGGCCCCAAAGGCTGGCGGCGGACCCCCGGAGCTTTCTGTTCGCCACGGCGCTGAGCCTATGGCGGAGCCGGAAGCGGAAATACGCCCGCCGGGAGCGCATCGCCCCCAGCGAGCCTCTGGAGGACCAGGCCGTTCCAGCGGAGGGTCCGGAGGAGGCGCTCCTGGCCCAAGAGGAGGAGCGGTTGGTGCGGGAGGCGGTGGCCGCCCTGCCGGAGAAATACCGGCTGCCCCTGGTGCTGTTTTACGCCATGGAGATGAAGGTAAACGATATCGCCCGGACGCTGGGCCTGCCGCCGGGAACGGTGAAACGCCGCCTGTTCACGGCGCGGGAGCTTGTGGAGAAAGGACTGACGGGAAATGACGGACCGACATGATACGGAGGCGCTGCTCCGCCGGGCCCTGACCCCGGAGGAACTGGACCCGGCCCTGCTGGGGCGGGTGAAGGCGTCCATGAGAAAGGAGCAGGACATGAGAACATCCAAGCACACAAAGCGCGTTATATCCCTGGCGCTGGCGGCGGCGCTGCTGCTGGCGCTGAGCGTGACCGCCTACGCGGCCATGGACGGGGGAGAGTGGTTCAAAAGCTGGTTTTCAGACCAGACGGAGGGAGAGCTGACTGAGGGCCAGATGGACTATATCGACGAGGCCGCCGCGGACATCGGCCAGTCCGTCACCGCGGACGGCTGGACCGTGACCCTGGAATCGGCCATGACCGACAGCAGGCGGGTCTACATGAAGCTGTCCATCCAGGCGGAGGACGGGACGGGGACGGCCCGGAACCCCATGGTCCGGGGGATGCTGGCCAGCACCGACCCGGACGCGCCGGAGGCGCCGTTCTCCGGCAGCGGGTCCATCTATCCCCTGGGCAAGACGGAGGGCGTTTTCAGCCAGATGATGGTGAAGTCCGTCCGGACCGGGCTGGAACAGGGGTCCCTCTTCTCCCATCCCCTCCGGCTGACGCTCAACCAGCTGACGGACGGCCCCGAGGCGGACGAAAAGCTGCTGGGGGAGGGGCCCTGGGTCTTTGAGTTCACCCTGACCCCGGCGGAGGACTGGACGGTGGAGCTCATCGACGAGCCCATCGTCTGCCGGGCCCGGTACGCCCACCTGTATCTGGACGGGGAGCCCTACGACCCCGCAGCCTCCGACGTCCGGCCCACCCCTGGCGGGGGGCCCGTACAGGTGCCTGTGGAGGTGGAGTATGAGGACGTGGACGTGACCGTCACCAGCCTGCGGCTGTTCTCCACCGGCGCGGTGCTCACCTACGTCTACGACGGCGAGGCGGACCCACGGGGCGGCCCCGATATCGGCCGGGACCTGCGCGTGACGCTGGCAGACGGCAGCGAGGTGACGGTCGTGGCCTCCGACGGCGGCTGGAAAGAGGAGCTGCAGGCCAGGGTGATGAGCATGGAATTTGCCGTCCCCATCGTCCTGGACGAGGTGACAGCCGTCTCCTTCCAGGGCCGGGAGCTGCCCCTCCCGGCGCGGTAAAAGAGATAACGCGGCCAACGCCCCGGCGGGTCTCCCCGCCGGGGCGCGCGCATACCCTCTTGCGTTTGGACCGGCGAGCGGGTATGATAATGGCAAGCGAAGGAGGGCGCGCACAGCCATGAAACACATCCTCATCATAGACGACGACGTCCATATCGGCGACATGCTCCAGGAGGCCCTGACCAGGGAGGGCTACCGGGTGACCAGGGCCTATTCGGGCACGGAGGCGCTGCTGGCGCTGCCCGCCGCCCGGCCGGACCTGGTGCTGCTGGACCTGATGCTCCCCGGCCTTTCGGGGGAGGAGGTGCTGCCCAAAATGCGGGGCATACCGGTCATCGTGGTCTCGGCAAAGGTGGACGTGCAGGACAAGGTGGACCTGCTGCTGGGCGGGGCGGCGGATTACGTGACCAAGCCCTTCGAGGTGAAGGAGCTGCTGGCTCGCATCGCCGTGCGCCTGCGGGAGGGCCCCGGACCGGAGGCGGCCTATTACACCCTGGGGGACCTGACGCTGGACCCGGAGGGGCGGACGGCCGCCGTGGGGGAGGCCCGGACAAGGCTGACAAGGACCGAGTGCGCCATATTGAAGCTGCTCATGGCCAACCCCCGCCAGGTGATCACAAAATCCGCCATTTTGGACCGCATCAGCCTGGACACCCCGGACTGCACGGAGACCAGCCTGAAAATGCACGTGAGCAACCTGCGCAAAAAGCTCCGGGAGCTGGACGGCAACGACTGGATAGAGGCCGTCTGGGGCATCGGCTTCAAAATGCGCGAGGTGTAGATTTTTACGCAAACCTTTACCGATTTCTTTACTCCAGTACTTTATGCTGAGGCCATCAAACACTGGAGGTCACGATATGGAATACGCCTTGCAGACGGTGAAGCTGTCCAAGCGATACCGTCAGTTCAAAGCCCTGAACGGGCTGACCATGAGCGTGCCCCGTGGGTCCATCTACGGCCTGGTGGGGCGCAACGGGGCGGGCAAGACCACCCTCATCCGCCTGATATGCGGCTTGCAGGAGCCCTCCGGGGGCATGTATGTGCTCTATGGCCGGAAGAACACCGACCGGGACATCAGGCGCTCCCGGCGGCGGATGGGCGCGGTGGTGGAGACCCCGTCCATCTATCTGGACATGTCCGCCAGGGACAACCTCAAGCAGCAGTACCGGGTGCTGGGCCTGCCCTCGTTCGAGGGCATCGACGAGCTTCTGGAGCTGGTGGGCCTGGACCGGGCCGGGAAGAAAAAGGCCCGGCACTTCTCCCTGGGCATGAAGCAGCGGCTGGGCATCGCCGTGGCCCTGGCCGGGGACCCGGACATGCTGGTGCTGGACGAGCCGATCAACGGCCTGGACCCCCAGGGCATCATCGAGATACGGGAGCTTATCCTGCGGCTGAACCGGGAGAGGCAGATAACCGTGCTCATCTCCAGCCACATCCTGGACGAGCTGGCCCGCCTGGCCACCCATTACGGGTTCATCGACGGGGGGCGCATGGTCAAGGAGATATCCGCGGCGGAGCTGGAGGCCGCCTGCCGCAAGAGCGTGCGCCTGACGGTCACGGACGTGCGGGCCCTGGCACGGGCCCTGGACGCTATAGGCGCGGAGTATAAGATACTGGACGACGAGACGGCGGACGTCTATCAGAGGCTGAACGTGTCCCAGCTCACCCTGGCCCTGGCGGCCCAGGACTGCGAGCTGCTGGACATCCGGGAGCGGGACGAGAGTTTGGAGAGCTATTTCATCTCCCTGGTGGGAGGTGGCGAAAATGACTGACCTGCTGCGGGCCGGGTTTGCCCGGCTGTGGAAGGCCCCTGTGTTCTGGCTGGGCGTGGTGTTCATGGGCGGGTACGGGGTAATCGTCTGTTGTAACGTCTATGAAAGCATGTCCAACGGGTATGCCGACTATTTTGGCGGCTACACCATGTACGATCTGTGCCGCTACCACAGCATGGCGACGGTGTATCTGCCGCCGGTGTTCTGCGCTCTGTTTCTGGGCACGGAATATGAACACGGCACCATCCGCAATAAACTCATCGCGGGCAAGAGCCGGGGAGCGGTGTATCTTTCCAGCCTTATCCTGAGCCTGGCCGCCTGCCTTTTGATGATCGCGGCCTATTTCCTGCCGGTGGTGTGCGTCGGTCCGTTCATCACCGAGGGCCTTGGCGTCTCGCCCGGCATGCTGGCCCTGATCGTGGGCGGGGAGCTGCTCATGACCGCTGCCCTGTGCGGGCTTTGCACAGTTGGGAGCATGCTCATCTCCCGGAAGGCGATCCTGGCGGTGGTGCTGCTGCTGGCGGTGCTGGTCCTGCTGGGCGTCGCCACAACCATAGAGAGTCGTCTGGAGGAACAGGAGTTTTACCAGGGCCTCATGATGAACGATGACGGCGAGATCGTGGACATGTCGGACATACCCAATTCCGGCTACCTCACCGGTATGAAGCGGGAGGTCTATCAGTTCATCGTGGACTTTCTCCCCACGGGGCAGGCGTTGCTGTATAATTTTGATATGGCCGTCCACCCCTGGCAGATGTGCCTTTACTCGCTGCTGATCCTGTGCGCGTCCACCGCCGGGGGCATCGCCGCCTTCCGCCGGAAGGATATAAAGTGAGGGGGCGGGATATATGCTGAGTCTTATCTGCTCCCATCTGGCCCGGCTTCGGAGGACGCCTGTGTTCTGGATGGCCGCGCTGGCCATGGTCCCCATGGGTCTGGGCCTTTGCAACAGCGCTCTGGGGGATTTTGAGCAGGGCGTGGCGGGCGGCCTCCTCTGGGGCCAGCCCCTGTTTGGCTTCGGGCTCGTCATCGGCCTTGCGCTGGCGGTGGTGTTCGGCCTGTTTTTCGGCGCGGAGTACGCCGACGGCGCCATCCGCAACAAGCTCGTCGCGGGCCACAGCCGGGCGGCCGTGTATCTGGCGGCGCTGCTGTCCGGCCTGCTGGCGGCCCTGGCGCTGTACGTGGTCTATCTGCTGGCCTGGCTGCCCCGGCTGGGCTGGATGGTGAAAAACTTCCCCGCCCCGGAGCCGAGGGCGCTGGCGATGTGCCTGGCGGGGACGGCGCTTCTCATAGCGGGGCAGTGCTCCCTGTGCGTGATGCTGAGCATGCTCATCCAGCGGCGGTCTCTCCTGGCGGTGGTGCTGATATTGCTGATGGTCGCGCTGATCTTTACCGCCATCCAGACCCAGGACGCCTGGGAGACAGCCGTCAACGGGGGCATGCAGATGATGATAGACGAGGCGGGCCAGCAGAAGTGGGTCTTCCATGAGCCGGGCCAGACTGGGGCGCTCACGGCGTTTTTCCATGACGCGCTCCCCGGCTGCCAGGCGTACCGATACATGGAGCTGGACGCCGCGCCCCGGATGCTGGCGTACTCCGCCGCGCTGACCGTGGTCACCACGGCCCTGGGGCTGGCGCTTTTCAGGCGAAAGGATATCAAGTAAAGGCGGTGTTCCGATGGCCTATGCGCTGTGCGCCATACTGGCCGTGACCGTCCTGGCGCTGGGCCTGTATATCTGGTCCATGCGCCGGGCGGCCCGGCAGCTGGTCCGGGAGCTTTCCGAAAAGCTCTCGGAGGACACCAATACTCTCATCTCCCTGTCCACGGCGGACAGGGAGATGCGCCGTCTCGCGGCGGCCCTGAACCGGGAGCTCCGCATCCTCAGAAGAGAGCGGCTGCGCTGTCGGCAGGGGGACCGGGAGCTGAAGGACGCGGTGACGAACGTCTCCCACGACCTGCGCACCCCGCTGACGGCGATATGCGGCTATCTGGAGCTGCTGGAGCGGGAGGATATGGGCCCGGACGCCCGGCGGTATCTGGGATATATCTCGGAGCGGACAGAGGCCATGAAGAGCTTGACGGAGGAGCTTTTCCGCTACTCGGTGGTGCTGTCCGGGGCCGGGGAGCTCGCCCCGGAGCCGGTGGACCTGACCTCCGCCCTGGAGGAGAGCGCCGCGGGCTTTTACGCCGCCCTCACCGCCCGGGGCATTTCCCCGGAAATACGCACCCCCGCCGTCCGGGTCATCCGGACGCTGGACCGGGCCGCCCTGAGCCGGGTACTGTCCAACCTGTTCTCCAATGCGCTGAAATACAGCGACGGCGACCTGGTGGTGACGCTCACGGAAAAGGGGGAGATGACCTTCTCCAACACCGCCGTCGGGCTGGACCCGGTGCAGGTGGGCAGACTGTTCGACCGGTTTTTCTCCGTGGAGGCGGCCAGGGACGCCACCGGCCTGGGCCTGTCCATCGCCAGGGCGCTGACCGAGCGGATGGGCGGCGTCATCACCGCCGAATACGACGCGCCCCGCCTGACCGTCCGGCTGTGTTTCCCGGCGCCGCCGGAGGGATAAGAAAGACAACGCCTCCCGAAAAAAGGGAGGCGTTGCGCGTGCTGCGGTCTATCCCGTCACGTGGCCAGAAGACCGGCGGCGCGAAGGTTGGCCAGCAGCGTGTTGAACTGGGTGGCGATCTCCTCGGGGGTAGCGGTGCCCGCCGTCAGGTCGGCCACAGCCGCCGCCGGGGTCGCCGCGGGCCCGGCAGGTCCCGTAGGACCGGTAGGCCCAGCCGCACCGGCAGGGCCCGTCGGCCCGGTGGGTCCCGTCACACCTGTGGCACCCGTTGCACCCGCAGGTCCGGCAGGGCCAACGGCACCGGCAGGACCAGTGGGGCCGGTCGGCCCCGGCGCACCAGTTGCACCCGTCGCGCCCGCAGGCCCGGCGGGACCAACGGCACCGGCAGGGCCGGTCGGCCCGGTCGGTCCCGGCACACCGGTCGCACCGGTCGCGCCCACAGGCCCGGCAGGGCCAACAGCACCGGCAGGGCCAGTGGGACCGGTCGGCCCCGGCGCGCCAGTTGCACCCGTCGCGCCCGCAGGCCCAGCGGGGCCGACAGCACCGGCAGGGCCAGTGGGGCCGGTCGGCCCCGGCACTCCGGTCGCACCTGTGGCACCCGTAGCACCAGCGGGACCCATGGCACCAGTGGGGCCGGTAGGTCCGGTGGGACCAGGGGCACCCGCGGGCCCTATGGGACCCATGGGACCGGTGGGTCCGGCGATGAGAGACGGGCAGCAGGGCTGGGGAGAGCAGGGATAGCGGGTGAGGCCGTTCGCCTGCATGCCGGAAATGATATTCATGTTTTCAGCACAATCCGCCATGATTTCCTCCTTCGGGCTTGATTTCGCCCGTTCTTACTATATGACGGAATGTGCC
>CANRNA010000007.1 GCA_947631805.1 uncultured Oscillospiraceae bacterium
CCCAGCCGGTTCATGGCCAGGGCCAGGCACTCGTGGGCCTCCTTGGAGATGGAGCCATAGCTCATGGCGCCGGTCTTGAACCGGCGGACGATGCTGTCCACGCTCTCCACCTGGTCGATGGGCACGCCGCCGTTCTCGTCCCAGACGAATTCCATCAGACTGCGCAGATTATGGGGGGACTGCTCCCGAGTGACCAGGGCGGAGTACTCCTTGAACCGCTCGTAGTCCCCGTTGTGGGTGGCCTCCCGCAAGGCCACGATGACGGCCGGGCTGAACAGATGGGTCTCCCCGCTGTCCCCGGAGCGCATCTTGTGGAAGCCGATGCTGTCCAGAGTGGTGTCCACCCCCAGGCCCAGGGGGTCGAAGGCGTGGCTGTGGTGGTATTCCACCGCCTGGCCGATGTCCTCCAGGCTGATGCCGCCCACCCGGCTGATGGTGTTGGTGAAGTACTTGTCTATCACGTCCTGGCGGATGCCCACCGCCTCGAATATCTGGGAGGACTGATAGGACTGGATGGTGGAGACGCCCATCTTGGAGGCTATCTTCACGATGCCGTTCAAAATGGCCTTGTTATAGTCGTCGATGGCGGTGTGCTCGTCCTTGTCCAGCAGCCCCAGCTGGATGCACTCGGCGATGCACTCATGGGCCAGATAGGGCTGCACGGCCCGGGCGCCGTAGCCCAGCAGCAGGGCAAAGTGGTGCACGTCCCGGGGCTCGGCGCTCTCCAGGATGATGGACACGCTGGTGCGCTTTTTCGTGCGGACCAGGTGCTGCTCCATGGCTGACACGGCCAGCAGGGAGGGAATGGCCACGTGGTTCTCGTCCACGCCCCGGTCGGACAGGATGAGGATGTTGGCCCCGTGGCGGTATGCCTTGTCGCAGGCGATGAACAGTCTGTCCATGGCCCGCTCCAGGGGGGTGTTTTTGTAGTACAGCAGGCTCACGGTCTCCACGTGGAAGCCGTCCCGGTGCATGGCCTTTATCTTGATGAGGTCTATGCCGGTGAGGATGGGGTTGCTCACCTGGAGCACGTTGCAGTTCTCCGCCCGCTCCTCCAAAAGGTTGCCGTCGGAGCCCACATACACGGTGGTGTCCGTGACGCACTCCTCCCGGATGGCGTCTATGGGCGGGTTCGTCACCTGGGCGAACTGCTGCTTGAAGTAGTGGAACAGGGGCGGGTACTTCTCCGAAAGCACCGCCAGAGGGGTGTCGCTGCCCATGGCGGCGGTGGGCTCGGCCCCGGTCCGGGCCATGGGGAGGATGGCGTCCTTGACCTCCTCGTAGGTGTAGCCGAAGGCCCGGTACAGCCGGTCCCGGACCGCCTGGGTGTGCACCTCCACCTTCTTGTTGGGGATGGGCAGGTCCTGGAGCCGGACCAGGTTCTGGTCCAGCCACTCGCCGTAGGGCTGGCGGGAGGCGTACAGGCTCTTCAGGTCCTCGTCCTGCATGACCTTGCCCCGCCGGGTGTCGATGAGGAGCATCTTGCCGGGCTGGAGGCGGCTTTTCATGGTGATGTGCTCCTCCGGGATGTCCAGCACGCCCACCTCCGAGGACAGGATCAGCCTGTCGTCGTCGGTGAGGTAATACCGGGAGGGGCGGAGGCCGTTCCGGTCCAATATGGCCCCCACCAGCTCCCCGTCGGAAAACAGCACCGACGCGGGGCCGTCCCAGGGCTCCATCATGGTGGCGTAGTAGCGGTACAGGTCCCGCTTCTTCCGGTCTATCATCTTGTCGTTCTTCCAGGGCTCGGGGATGGTTATCATCATGGCCAGGGGCAGGGGCATGCCGTTCATCACCAGAAATTCCAGGGTGTTGTCCAGCATGGCCGAGTCGGAGCCGTTGGGGTTGATGACCGGGAATATCTTGTCCATGTTCTCCCGCATGACGGCGGAGCTCATGGTCTCCTCCCGGGCCAGCATCCGGTCCACGTTGCCCCGGATGGTGTTTATCTCCCCGTTGTGGAGGATGAACCGGTTGGGATGGGCCCGCTCCCAGCTGGGGGTGGTGTTGGTGGAGAAGCGGGAGTGGACCATGGCGATGGCGGAGGTGTAATCCTCGCTCTGCAGGTCCTTGTAAAAGCCCCGGAGCTGGTTTACCAGGAACATGCCCTTATAGACCACCGTCCGGCAGGACAGGCTCGCTACGTAGGAGTTGTCGTTGCTCTGCTCAAAGACCCGCCGGGCCACATACAGCCGCTGGTCGAAGGCCAGCCCCGTGCGCACGTCCCTGGGCCGCTCCACAAAGCACTGGAGGATATAGGGCATGCAGTCCCGTGCCTTTTTGCCCAGTATCTCCGGGCAGGTGGGCACCTCGCGCCAGCCCAGCAGGCGCATGCCCTCCTTGCCCAGAATGACCTCGAACATCTTCTTGGCCTGGCTGCGGCGCACCACGTTCTGGGGGAAGAAGAACATGCCCACCCCGTAGTCGCCGGGGCCGCCCAGAGTGATGCCGCACTCCAGGGCCGCCTTCTTGAAAAAGTTATGGGACACCTGCACCAGAATGCCCACGCCGTCGCCGGTCTCCCCGGCGGCGTCCTTGCCCGCCCGGTGCTCCAGCTTTTCCACGATCTTCAGCGCGTCGTCCACCGTGGCCCGGGAGGGGCGGCCCTTGATGTCCACCACCGCGCCGATGCCGCAGGCGTCGTGCTCAAAGCTCTTCCGGTACAGTCCTTTTTCTTCCATATATGCGTGCCTCCCTCCGGTCCCAGGGGACCAGGAACAGTAAACATCAAATCTAATAATAGAAATGAGATTCTTTAATATTATACTCCCCTTTATATCCCAATGCAACGGCTTTCCCGTTGTGACCATCTACAAGATTATGCGGCGGGTCCCCGGCCGGTTTCCGGCGATTTCTCCAATTCGGGGGAGAGAAAAGCCAGGCCCGGGCTCCCTGCGGGGAGCCCGGGCTGTGGGGAAGGGATGGGCAGGCGTCAGTCAGCGGAGCCGTATATCTCCCACTCGCCGAAGCCCATGCGAGGGGCCGTGCCGGTGGGCGAGGAGAAGCTGACCATCACATAGCGCGCGTCTGTCCCGTCCAGGGTCAGGCCGTAGCGGCATATATCGGGGGGCGTCTCCTCCGGGTTGCGGCTGTCCTCCACGGTGACGGCGTCAGCCTGGTCGGCGGTGACGGTGCCCACGCCGGTCCAGTTCTCTCCGTCGGCGGAGACGAAGTACTCCACGCTCTCCGGCTTGGATACCTCCCAGGCGGGCCGGTCATAGAACCAGCCGTCGATGGCCGTCAGAGCGTATGTATTGCCCAGGTCGGCGATGAACCGATAGGGTCCGGCGAGGCAGTTGACGTCGATGCCGATGTAGTAGTTGGCGCTGTCGTTGACCCACCAGTTGGGGGAGTCGTTGATGCCGTCGGTGAGCAGGTCCGTGGCCCCGGCTATCTCCGGCGCGGTCCAGTACACCACGTTTTCGATGATATCCTCATACTCGAATACGGGCTCCAGCCCCAGGGCCAGGTTATATGTCCCGCCGGGCTCCGCGGCCTGCTGGGCGTCCTGGGTGAAGTCGACGGTCTCTCCCCTGACGAAGCGGTAGATGGCGTCATACAGATACCGGGTGTTCTCCACGTTCCGGGACGCCTCATAGCATCCGTAGGTGCTGGTGTACCAGGACAGGACCGCGTTCTGGTAGCCGATATCCGCCCCCAGGGCCAGGTAGTCCTCGAATTTCTGGATGTAGCCCCGGCTGCCGGTGCCGCCGAATTCCATCTGCATGCCCAGGCCGTACTTCTCGCAGAACTCCCCGCATTCATACAGCTGCTGGATGGTGTAGATGTCGTGGAAGGCGTAGTTGGGCTGCATGAGGGCGTAGTCGAAGCCGTAGTCGGACCACTTCCAGGAGCCCTCCGCCTGATACAGGGGGAGCTGATAGATGTACAGCCGTCCGCCCTGGCTGCTGTCAAAAGCGGGCATGGTGTTGGTGGCGGGGGCGGTCCTGGTGTGGACGAGCTCCGTCAGGCCCTGCAGCGTAGCCTCGGCGATGCGGTCCGTGGACTCGTGGACCTGCTCCTCGTAGTAATAGAAGCCGGTCAGCTCCAGATTCTCAAAGTCCGCTTTTTCCCACATCTCCACCGCGGTGTCTATGTACCATTTGTAGGCGGCCAGCCGGTTGGCGAGGGCTGCCTCGCGGCCGACGCCCGCAATGGTGAAGTCCAGGTCCTGCCCGTCCAGCTCGCCCCAGTGGTCCTGGAATTCCACAGTGGGATAGATGACCAGCTTCACGCCCACCTTGTAGTCCGGGGCGTTCAGAGCGGCCTTGGCCTGCCCGGCGGCGGCCTCCAGGGCGTTGAGGTTGACGACGGTCTCCCCGCCCACATAGTCCGGGTCCAGAGGCTGGCCGTCGGCGCCCAGGCCGAAGGCGTAGCACAGCCACTCGTACCAGTCGGCCTTGTCGGCGTAGCTGTCGCCGGTGGTGGCCCCGGCCTTATAGGAGACGAATTTGCCGCCGGAGGTGTAATAGTGGCCCATGACGGTCACGTCGTCGAACAGCCAGTCCTGGGGCGCGCCCTCCTCATCCACGTAGGCGATGGCGGCCATGTACTCGTCAACGGTCTTCCAGGTGTTGTAGACCTCGCTGCCGTCGCTGTTGATATACCAGCCCTGATAGCCCATGAACTCGTTGTGCACGCCGCCGGTCTGGGCGGGGGAGGCGTAGGCGTTCACCTGCCCGGCGGCGGGGTCGTACAGGGGCAGGGTGTCAAGCGCCTTTGCGTCGGCGCCGGGGGCCTCATACCCCGTGACGGTCAGCTCGTCGGCAAACAGATACACGCTCACCGGGAAGATGACCTTCAGATACCGTGCGTTCAGGTCAAGCCCCTCCAGCCGGAAATCAAGGTGATAGGGGGCCAGGGTCTCCCCGTCGTCCGCTACGGTCACGTTGGCGTCGTTGGGGTCGGCGGCGGCCTCGTCCACGGTGACGACGCCCGCCTCATAGTAGTCAGTCCCGTCCAGGGACAGATAATAGCGCACGTCGGTGGGCATGTAGATGCCGTAGGCCTCCACCGCGCCGAAGTGCATGTCGATGGCGGTGATGTTGCGCACCGCCCCCAGATTCAGCGTCAGCTCCCGGGAGATGTTGCGGTAAAACTCCACATACTTGGACCGCAGGGAGCCCTCCTCGTTCCAGAGCTGGGGCTCCCAGCCGGTGTCAAAGCGGACGGGCCCGGCGTTGACGGTCTCCCCGTCGGTCAGACGGTAGAGGGAGGCATTTTCCAGCTCAGAGACGGTGTAGCGGGTGCCGTCCTCGTGGGTGGTGCCGGTGGAGTCATAGCCGGTGCCGCCGCCGGTGACGACGTAGGTATAATTGCCGGTGTTGGCCATCCTGCCCAGAGCCAGGTTCGTCTCTGTCAGGGTCCCGGTATAGGGGCCGTATGCCTCCAGCTCGCCGATGGCTGTCTTGCCGCTGGGGCTCTGCTCAAAGCTCACGCGCACATACCGTGCCCCGGCAAATTCGCCCTCCAGGCCGAAGCGGACGATATCCGGCGCGGGATCGTCGGGATTGCGGGGGTCCTCCACGGCGCGAATGGAGGCCTCCTCCCGGCTGACGGAGCCCGCCTCGGTCCAGCTCTCGCCGTCGGCGGACAGAGAAAAGGTCACATTCTCCGGGGCGGTGGGGCCCCAGCTGGGCCGGTCATAGGCGTAAAGGGCCAGCTCTGTCAGGTCGGCGGTCTCCTCCAGGTCCAGTGTCAGACTGTAGGGGCCGGTGATATTGCCCCCGTGCAGGCCCGTGTAGAACAGCCCCGCGTCGTTGACCCACCAGTTGGGGCTGTCGCAGATGCCGTCGGTGAGAAGCCCGGCGGCCAGGCCCCGCTCCACGGCAGCGGCGGAAAAGTTCTCGTCGTCCGGGGCCAGGTCCTCTCCGTAGCCGGTCAGGGTCACGGGCTTTCCCAGCGCCAGATTGGCCGTCGGCCCGGCGTCCGCGTATCCGGGGACGAAGCCCATAAGCAGTGCCAGGCACAGCAGCACCGGCAGGCTCCGCAGCAGAAAGCGTTTACAGGTCATGATCGGTGTCCTCCTTGTGTTTTGTTAATGTAGTACAAAATTAGCCGGGATATATCGGGATATTTTTAGTATACTTGAGGTAAACGCCGGATGGAATTCAAATTATTGCGGGAAATTTGCCCATTATTGCGAAGTGAAAAAGCGCGGAGAAGTTTCGTGCAAACGGCTGCGAATTTTGGTAAAATCCCCGGACAGGACGGCTCCTCGGGGCGGGGGAGAGGGGCGCGGCGGGAAAAATGCGCGGCGGGCAAAATTTCCTCTTGCATTTTCCAGGCCGGTGTGCTAGTATATTTGAGCGAAACACGACCGGGTGTGGCGAAGTTTGGTATCGCGCCTGAATGGGGTTCAGGAGGCCGCTGGTTCAAGTCCAGTCACTCGGACCAAAAGACAGGAAACCGCTGGGATTGCTTAATCCCGGCGGTTTCCTTTAGTTTGTGACACACGCTTGATTTTTCGAGAAATTCTAATGAATCAGGAGTGTTCAAAGATGGCAAAAATCACTATGAAATCAAGCGCGTCGGTAGCAGAGACATTCGAGGATTTTCTAATCAACCGCAAAGCGCGGGGTCTGGCAGACAAAACGCTCAAGACCTACAAACAGCATTTTTCCGCTATTTCCAGGCATTTGGACGTTGACAAGCCAATAGAAAAGCTCATGGGGTCGGATTTGGACGAGATGACTGCCAGCATGAGGGACGCGGGCCTGTCCTCCAATAGCATAAGCAGTTATGTGAGGGTAATCAAGAGCTTTCTCTCTTGGTGTAATCAGGAGCGTATCACCCGGCTGAACGTCCCGCTCTACAAAGCGGAAGAGACGGTCAAAGAGACGTACACGGATGAAGAGCTTGAAATGCTCTTGAAAAAACCGAACATCCGACGGTGTACCTTTGCAGAGTATCGAAGCTGGGTCATTGTGAACGTGCTTGTGAACAACGGAATACGGGCGGCGTCCATCCGAGCCATAAAGAACAAGGATGTAGATTTGGACAACCTTATGATTTACCTACGGCACACCAAAAGCAAAAAGGTGCAAGTCATTCCCTTGTGTGAAATGTTGCGGAGCGTACTGCGCGAGTATATGAGGATTCGCGGAGGGGGCCCGGACGATTACCTTTTTCCGAACGACAGTGGCGAACAGCTAACAGAGAACGGCCTGCGGTGCAGTATTGCAAGTTATAACAGGCGTCGGGGCGTGCAAAAGACGAGCATACACCTGTTCCGGCACACCTTTGCAAAGAAGTATCTTGTTGATTGCGGGGGCAATGCCTTCACGCTCCAACGGCTTCTGGGTCATTCCACCCTAGACATGACAAAGCACTATTGTGCTATCTTTGACGCGGATATAGCGCGGGATTATGACAGCTTTTCCCCACTCGTAAAATTACAGACCAACAGCACAAAGATAAAAATGCCGGATACGAGGCGTTAGGGGGTATCGCGGCCCGGCTCGGGACTGACGGCATCTGTTCTTTATTTAGGTATAACAATGCTCCCTAGGTATAAAGTACCTGGGGAGCGTATTTATTATGCTGTAGTGGCCAGAAGAGAGGAATGCGGAAGAGCGGGACCGGGACCCGGTCAACGCTTCATGTTTAGGCTTATGGCCTGAAAGAGAATACGGTATGTTTTGTCTGTTAGTTCCTGATACAGAGCCCTGTCATATACGATATCATGAAAGCGCAGAAGCGCCAGCCAGTCAAAGATATAGGAAATTATAAGCCTTCCTATATCCTAGCGTGAGAAGTCATCCAAGGAGCGCGGGGGTTTGACTGTCGCCCACATATACCGCAAGAAATCAGCGGAAAGGTTATCTATGATATTATCAAGCGTTCCTTGCCTGTCCATAAAGTTTATGATTTCAACGTCAATAATGAAATTATCATTCATTGCTTTTCCTCCAAAAAATGTAATTATATGTTCGGATATATATTTAATATTTTAGTATATAGTATTTATTTCTATAGTCCCGGACAGACGGGACTAAACGAGGGACGAACAGTCCAAACGGGAAATAAACATAAAAATCGGAAACCGTAGCATTTTATAAGGCGTATATGGGGTGCTCGGAGAAGTCGAGAGATTGCGTGCCGGACCACTCATCGAACATAGGAGGATGCTCATTGTCTCTTGGCGTCTCATAAAACGAATAGCGGTTGTTTTCATGGTCTACGATATATCCTAGATTTATCAGTTTTCTAAATTGGTCATGGTATGTAGAACGTGGCATACCTATGTCTCGCTCTATCGCGGATGGCGATAGAGCAAGAGTATAATTATCGGCATTCGAGGCCAAATATAAATATAGCCTTAACGCGTGCGGGCCGAGTGCCCTGGACGCAGATTGCCAGTTATCGTTTTTAATACCGAGGAAGTCATATTTAACCGGCTCGCGGTGAACTTTTACTATCCGTTGATTCGGAAATGTATAAGGCATTTCTATCTCCTTTATTTAAAATATTTGTATAATTTATCCAGCGCGTGTTTTAATTCATCAATCTGATTAAGTGTTTCTGTAGCGTCTACTGCTACGTCTATGTGGGAGAGGACGCGATTTGCCACATCTTCTACAAGCGTCTCCCACTCCTACGGGCTCAATAGGTTATGTTTCATCATTTCGTGCTGGAATTGAAGCCGTAAAGCAATATCCGCCGTCTTTTCCATACTATCGAGGAATCTCTGCACGGAGGATTTATAATTTTTCATATAATTATCTCCTTAATATTCAATATATTAGGGGGTATCTCTCCCCCTTTTCTATAATTATTATATAATAAATTTTTAAATAAATAAAATACGAGCGCGATTGCTTTTGCCTGTGGACCGGGAGGTATAATCCGAGAGAAATCAAAAGCAAAGCGGTGCGAGCGGGATTGCGTGGTCTCAAAAATCTCCAAAATGAGTTGTTTCCACCGTTTTACAGAGCGAACGAGAAAAATTCTTGTATTCGCCTGCTATTTGCGCGGTTTTGCACGTATTCACACGCAAATCATTGTGTTTTCACGTAATATGAGCTGAGTTGAGAGAAAAAGCTTGACAATATATATATATATATATAATGGCTTGTATGGGAACGCGAAACTTATCGAATCCCCGTACATCTTTTGCTATTAGGAGGAAAGACAATGCGCATCATTCTTGACACAGAGAAAAAGACCATTACTGTCCCCTGGAATTATCAACAGAAGTTGGATGAAATGAACGAAACGATCAAAGCATACGGCGGCGAGAAGAGCCAGAAGCTGACCTTTACCGGCTACATCGACGGTCTTTGGAAGGGGTGTATGGCGGACTCTGATAAGCATGTCATCACCGGCAAGAAGCCGGTCCGTAAATCCACCTGATATGGCGAAGAGAGTAACACCAAGCGAGGTGGTCGAAATGATACGCCTCTATAAGAAGTTGGGTACATACGCAGCCGTGGCCCGCGAGGTAAAGCGGGACGCGGGCACGGTGGCAAGATATGTCCAGATGAAGAACGTCCCCGGCGCATTCAAAACAGCGGTAGAGAACTCAATACGGACAATGCAAGGAGCCTAATAATGAAAAGAATACTTGCTATATCTCTAGCAGTTATTACACTATTGGCATTGTGTGCTTGTGGTTCAACAAATGAAGTTAGCCCAACACCAACGCCGGATGGTTATAATACGCCAGAGGAATTAGTTGAAGCATATTTGAATGCGGTTATTGATAAAAATTATGAGGTCATTTGGAATATGCTTCCCAAGGAAGTCCAAGATTATGCTATTGATACTGGGATAATCAAGGATAAGGAAGATGGCCTTAAACGAATAGAATATGCCATCAGCGTATGCGATTGGTTGGTTGATTTAAACCTTGCCAATAAAGAAAGTTTTGATTTTGAAATTCTATATAACCAGAATGACATGTTCTCCTTCTATGACGAGTTGGACGCCGAGACCCAGAAGAGAGCACAAGACAATCTATATGATGAATACGGCTTGCGAATTGTTCTTGATGGAGGAGGCTTTGGTATAGTCGACATTCAAACGGATGATACATACGAATCTTGGGATTGCGAGTTTTTTAAATGTGACGGCAAGTGGTATCTATTTTCTATAACAGGGGATGATACTATATTCGATTGGGAATGATAGCGCGGAGCGGGAGCAATCCCGCTCCCTTTTTATCTGTTCGTAAGAGTACACCTTTACAAACATGGTGCTTTGACCGTGATTTTGTGTTTGTAAAGTACAAAAATTATTTTACAAACATGTTCGTAAATATGTTGACATTTACGAACACTTATGATATAATACGAACAGATTGATGAAGGGGGCGCAGTTATGGACAGCCGTACATACTATTATGCAAGAGTTTCCAGTAAGGACCAGAACCTTGACCGCCAGATTTCCGCCTTCCGTACTCTCGGGGCCACAGAGCGAGAGATAATCACTGATAAAGAGAGTGGGAAGGACCTGGACCGGGCTGGGTATCAGGCTTTGAAAAACGCAATGTTGCGCCGTGGCGATACCTTGGTAGTGAAGTCCTTGGACAGATTGAGCCGGAACAAGTGCGATATTAAAAACGAGCTTCAATATTTCAAGGATAACGGCATCCGTCTAAAGGTCATTGACCTACCTACCACAATGATGGATTTACCTGAGGGTCAGGAGTGGGTATTTGAAATGGTCAACAACATTTTGATTGAGGTGCTGGGGACTATCGCCGAACAGGAGCGGGTCACGATTAAGAAAAGACAGGCTGAGGGTATAGAGGCCGCGAAGCAAAAGGGCAAAAAGTTGGGCCGCCCGGCGCTGACCTTTCCAGATAACTGGAGCACTGTGTATGCCTCCTGGAAAGCGGGGGAGATAACTGCGAAGACTGCAATGGAACAGACGGGTACAAAAAGGACAAGTTTTTACAAACTTGTCGGAATGATGGAAGGATAGGATTGATTTTCCCTTGCTCCTGGTGTATAATGAACTGAAGCGACCGGGTAAAGACATTTATACACCAGGAGCGCCCACAATATACTTCTTTTATCTGAACAATCAAGTGGCCCTGTGTTGTACAAGCAAAGGGGTCCGAGAATATGGCGATGCGCAATCGTAAGGTGTCGCGCCTGTTCACTGACTGCCCGGAGGGCTGTCAATGGGGTTCAGGAGGCCGCTGGTTCAAGTCCAGTCACTCGGACCACGTCAGAAGGACGCTGAAGATGTCGAATCCCCCGCAAAGGGGGGCTCCTCCATCGGTCAGCGTCCTTCTTCCTTTTCCCATTGCGACCGCTGCGCCGGGCCGCAAGGGGAGCCCTGGTCGATAAGGATGCCGCCGGGGGCGGCGATCAGAGACAGACAAACGGAGGAGAGACTATGGTAACGAACGACGAAGCCATTTCCCGTGTCAAGCACGAGGTCATGCGGGAGGTGTGCCGCCTGGCCTGGGAGGATAAGCTGGACGAGGAGCGGGAGCAGATCCCCTATCGGATGATACCGGGCCCTCAGGCCACGTTCCGCTGCTGCATCTATAAGGAGCGGGAGATCATCCGCCAGCGTGTCCGCCTGGCGGAGGGAAAGGAGCCCACGGACGCCCGCTCCAACAACATGGTCCAGGTCATCAACGCGGCCTGTGAGGAGTGCCCCATCGCCTCCTATATCGTCACGGACAACTGCCGCAAGTGCGTGGGCAAGGCCTGCCAGAACTCCTGCCAGTTCGGGGCCATCTCCATGGGCGCCAACCGGGCATACATAGACCCCAACAAATGCCGGGAGTGCGGCAAGTGCGCCCAGGCCTGCCCCTACAACGCCATCGCCCACCTGGAGCGGCCCTGTAAGAAAGTCTGCCCGGTGGACGCCATCACCTACGACGAGTACGGCATCTGCAAGATAGACGAGAACAAGTGCATCCGCTGCGGCATCTGCATCCACAACTGCCCCTTCGGGGCCATCGGCACCAAGGCGTCCGTGGTGAGCGTCATCAAGGAAATAAAGGCCGGAAAGAAGGTCATCGCCATGCTGGCCCCGGCCACGGAGGGCCAGTTCGGCAAGGACATCACCCTGTCCAGCTGGCGCACCGCCCTGAAAAAGACGGGCTTCGCCGATATGGTGGAGGTGGGCCTGGGCGGGGATATGACCGCCGCCGCCGAGGCCGCCGAGTGGGCCGAGGCGTACAAGGAGGGGAAGAAAATGACCACCTCCTGCTGCCCCGCCTTCGTGAACATGATCAACATCCATTTCCCTGCCCTGGGGTCGAATATGTCCACCACCGTCAGCCCCATGTGCGCGGTGAGCCGGTATTTGAAGCAGTTGGACCCCTACACGGTGACAGTGTTCGTCGGCCCCTGCATCGCCAAAAAGAGCGAGGTGAACCTCCACGGCATCCAGGGCAACGCCGATTACGTGCTGACCTACGGGGAGATACGCTCGCTGATGTACGGCAAGGGCATAGAGCTGGAGCCGGAGGAGAACAGCGCCCAGCAGAGCTCCGTCTTCGGCAAGCGCTTCGGCAACGGCGGCGGCGTCACCGCCGCGGTGGTCCGGTGCTTTGAGGAGATGGGGGAGGACATCCACCCCGAGGTGATGAAGTGCGACGGGGCGGCGGAGTGCAAGAAGGCGCTGCTGCTCATGAAGGCGGGCCGTCTCCCGGCGGATTTCATCGAGGGCATGGTGTGCGAGGGCGGCTGCGTGGGCGGCCCCAGCAAGAACATGACGGTCCTGGAGGCCAAGAAGACCCGGGACGCCATGATAGCCCAGGCGGACAGCCGGGGCGTGCTGGAGAACCTGAAGATGCTGGGCGCCGACGCGGTCCCCATGCACCGATAAGAGAAAACGACAGAATCGATATGAGGCTCCCGCCGCGGCGGGAGCCTTCAGTCTGTCAAGGACGGATAAACGGGAGCGAAGCTGGTCAGGCCGAGCCGCGCGGCGGGAGCCTTGTCTTATGTGTGTGGCAGAAAAGGGAGAAAAAACGAGGGGGTTTCTTGACAAAGGGACCAGGGTGTGCGATAATAAGAAGAACTTAATCGTTTGATAAGTTTTCTGTATCCATCATCTGTGTGAAAGGAGTTCATCATTATGGTCAAAAAAACGATGGACGGTAATGAGGCCGCCGCGTATGCCAGCTACGCGTTCACGGAAGTCGCAACGATCTACCCTATCACACCGTCCAGCCCCATGGCGGAGCACGTTGACGCATGGGCCGCCAACGGGAAGAAGAACATTTTCGGTCAGCCGGTGCGGCTGATGGAGATGCAGAGCGAGGCAGGGGCCTGCGGCGCCATGCACGGAGCCCTGGAGACCGGCGCGCTGGGTACCAGCTACACGGCCTCCCAGGGGCTGATGCTGATGATACCGCCCATGTACCGCATCGCCGGGCAGCTCCTGCCGGGGGTCATCCACGTGGCCGCCCGGACCGTGGGCACCAGCGCCTTTTCCATCTTCGGGGACCAGTCTGACGTGATGGCGTGCCGCCAGACGGGCTTTGCCCAGCTGGCCTCCTCCTGCGTGCAGGAGTGCATGGACCTGGCCGCCGTGGCGCACCTGTCGGCCATCAAGGCCCGGGTGCCCTTCATGCACTTTTTTGACGGCTTCCGCACCAGCCATGAGATACAGAAGATCGACGTGCTGGACTACGAGGACCTGAAAAACATGCTGGACATGGACGCCCTGGCCCGCTTCAGGGCCAACGCCCTGAACAGCGAGCACCCCCTCATGCGCTCCACGGTCGTTAACCCGGACACGGCGTTCCAGCTCCGGGAGGCCGTGAACCCCTACTACGACGCCGTGCCCGGCATCGTGGAGGAGTATATGGGCAGGATGAGCGCCCTCACTGGCCGGGATTACAAGCTGTTCAACTACTACGGCGCCCCCGACGCGGAGCACGTGGTGGTGGCCATGGGCAGCGTGTCCGGCTGTCTGCAGGAGGTGGTGGCCTATCTGAACAAGCGGGGCCGCAAGGTAGGCTTTTTGCAGGTGCGCCTGTACCGGCCCTTCAGCGCGGACCGGTTTTTGGCCGCGCTCCCGGCGAGCTGCCAGGTGCTCACCGCCCTGGACCGGACCAAGGAGCCGGGGGCCAACGGCGAGCCGCTGTATGAGGACGTGTGCTCCGTGCTCATCCACGGGGGGCGGCACATCAAGGTGCTGGGCGGCCGGTACGGCCTTTCCAGCAAGGACACCACTCCGGCCCAGATGATCGCCGTGTACGACAACATGGCCGGGGCGCAGCAGGACCACTTCACCGTGGGCATCACCGACGACGTGACACACCACTCCCTGCCCATCGGGGAGAACGTGGTCACCGCCGACGAGCGGACCATCAGCTGCAAGTTCTGGGGCCTGGGCTCCGACGGCACCGTGGGCGCCAACAAGAACTCCATCAAGATCATCGGCGACGAGACGGACCAGTACGTGCAGGCCTATTTTGAGTACGACACGAAAAAATCCGGCGGCGTCACCAAGAGCCACCTGCGCTTTGGGCACGTGCCCATTTTGTCCACCTATTACGTGACCATGGCGGATTTCATCGCCTGCCACAACCAGAGCTACATATCCAAGTATGACATCGTCACGGAGCTGAAGCCGGGGGGCACCTTCCTTCTCAACTGCGGCTGGTCCGACGAGGACCTGGAGACCCATCTGCCCAACAAGGTCAAGCGGCTCCTGGCCCAGCGCCAGGCGAAGTTCTACACCATCGACGCCACGGCCATCGCCGAAAACCTGGGCCTGGGCAACCGCACCAACACCGTGCTCCAGGCGGCGTTTTTCAAGCTCAGCGGCGTTCTGCCTGTGGATGAGGCGGAGGGCTATATGAAAGCGGCCATCCGCAAGACTTATGACCGGAAGGGCGACGCGGTGGTGGAGATGAACTGCGCCGCCGTGACGGCGGGGCTGCGGGAGGTCCACCAGGTACACGTGCCGGAGGCGTGGAAGGACCTGACCGACGAGCCGGAGCCTGTGGATACCACAAGCCCCTGGTATGTGCGCACGGTCATGCACGCGGTCAACGCCCAGAAGGGCGACAGCCTGCCTGTCAGCGTGTTCGCCGACGCGGCGGACGGCAGCGTGCCCCTGGCCACCAGCAAGTATGAAAAGCGGGGCTTTGCCTCCCACGTGGCCAAGTGGCTGCCAGACAACTGCATCGGCTGCAACCTGTGCGCGGTGATGTGCCCCCATGCCGCCATCCGTCCCTTCCTGCTGGAGCCGGACGAGGCGGAGCGGGCCCCGGAGGGCTATGTGACCAAGGAGGCCAAGGGCAAGGGCTTCCCCGCGGGGATGCGCTACCATATCCAGGTGGACCCCCTGGACTGCACCGGCTGCGGCAGCTGCGCGGCGGCGTGCCCGGCCAAGGAGCGGGCCATCGTCATGCAGCCCATCGAGAGCCAGCTTCCCGAGCAGGCCAACTGGGAGTGGAGCCTCTCCCTGCGGCCGAAGAAGAATCCCCTGGACAAATTCACCGTCAAGGGAAGCCAGTTCGAGCAGCCCCTGCTGGAGTTCTCCGGCGCCTGCGCCGGGTGCGGCGAGACGCCCTATATGAAGATGATGACCCAGCTGTTCGGGGAGCGGATGATCGTGGCCAACGCCACCGGCTGCACCCAGGCGTGGGGCTTCAGCAGCCCCAGCTATCCTTACACGGCCAGACCCAACGGCCGGGGCCCGGCGCTGTCCAACTCCCTGTTTGAGAACAACGCCGAGTACTCTCTGGGCATGGTGCTGAGCATGCGCCAGCAGCGGCTGCACCTGGCCGCCCAGGTGCGAGAGCTGGCGGCCGGGACGAAGGACGAAAAGCTCAAGGCCGCCCTGGAGGCCTGGCTGGATGGCTTTGAGGACAAGGAGCGCACCCTGGAGCTGAGCGACGGGGTCATCGACGCCCTTCGCGCCTGCCCGGAGAAGGGGGCGCTCATCGACGGCATCCGGGCCTCCCAGGACCAGCTGGTGAAAAAGAGCGTGTGGATGTACGGCGGCGACGGCTGGGCCTATGACATCGGCTACGGCGGCTTGGACCACGTGCTCGCCTCCGGGGAGGACGTGAACATCCTGGTGGTGGACACGGAGGTGTACTCCAACACCGGCGGCCAGGCGTCCAAGGCCACGCCCTACGGCGCGGTGGCCCAATTCGCCGCCGCGGGCAAGCGGACAGGGAAGAAGGACCTGGGCATGCTGGCCACCCAGTACCAGAACGTGTATGTGGCGTCCGTGGCCCTGGGGGCGGACCCGGCACAGTTCATCCGGGCCCTCCAGGAGGCGGAGGCCCACGACGGCCCGTCTCTGATCGTGGCCTACGCGCCCTGCATCAACCACGGCATCGTCAAGGGCATGGCCTATTCCCAGGAGGAGGCCAAGCTGGCCGTCAAGAGCGGCTATTGGGTGTTGTATCGCTACGACCCCAAGCTGAAGGCCGCGGGCAAGAACCCCTTCATCCTGGACTTCAAGGACCCCAAGTACGATCTGCGGGAGTTCTTCATGGGCGAGGTGCGCTTCAACTCCCTGCTGCGGACCTTCCCCGACCAGGCGGAGGCCCTGCTGGTGGAGGCCCGGGCCCAGATACGGGACCGGTGGGCGCGCTATACCCACCTGGCCAACCAGGACTATTCCCACATTCTGGACGTGCTGGAGGACTATCCCATCACCGCCCCCGCGGGTAAGTGAGAGCAATACATCCGATACAGGCGACCGGCGGGAAGCAAACGCTTCCCGCCGGTTTCCTTATGAGATATGAAATTATGTAAACAACATCACCACGCCGGAGACGGCCATCATGGCGTATATGGACAGGAGGATGAACCGCTCGTTCACCTTCTGGAATATCCGGTTGCCGAGGACGCTGCCCAAGGCCATGGCGGCCATGCCCACGGCGGCGCACACCAGCAGGTGCCGGGTGATGATGCCGTTGATGATGCGCATCACCACGGCGTAGGCATTGGAGATGAGGTAAAAGCACTCCAGATTGGCCAGGTATGTCTCCTTGTCGTCGGTGGTGGAGGAGAAGTACAGGGTGGCCGGGGGGCCGCCGATGCCGAAAAGACCGCTGGAGAACCCGCCGATGAGGCCGCACAGCAGCCCGTTTTTCACGGTGGGCCGCAGATGCAGCTTGTCGGAGAAGAAGGCCAGGTACGCGCTCAGCCCCAGCAGAAAGACCCCCAGCACCCGGGTCATGACATGGAAATCCACCCGCGTGGACAGGCGGACGGCTATGGCCGAGGCGATGAAGTAGCCCACCAGCGCGGGGAGGATGGTCTTCCACTGGATGTGGCTGCGGTAGCGCCAGCCCAGCCCGGCGGCCTGCCACACGGTGATTATGTTAACCATAGAGGCGGGCGCCGTGGTGGACTGCATCACGTAGGGCAAGAACATGATGCTCATGCTCCCCAGGCCGAAGCCGCAGAGCACGTTCAGAAAGCTGCCTGTACCGCAGACCAATAAAATGACAACGTATTCCATAAACCGATTATAATGATTATCTGATGGCGAAGCGCCATACGGCGCTGCGCCGAGCCGCTTTGCGGCTGAAGCAAAACAGCGCAGCTGTTTTGCCAGATTCATTGCAATGGACATCGCGCAAATGATCTTTGGATCATTTGCGGCCAAACGTGTCGTTTGGCAGCGAAAACACTCGTTTTCGCCCTGCGATGATCATTATAGCGCCCCCGCCGGGAAATTGCAACGGCGGCGCGATATTTTCCCGCAAAGGGCATATACTGATGCTATAACGCGTGGAAAGGGATGGTCCCTATCATCAAGATCAAGCCTCTGGCGGTCAGTCTGGCCGTCAGTTTGGGTGTGGGTGGCCTGTCCGCCCTGCTCACGAGAAGCTCCATGGAGCAGTATGCCGCACTGGCGCAGCCGCCCCTGGCCCCGCCGGGGTGGGTGTTTCCGGTGGTGTGGACGGCGCTGTTCATCCTCATGGGGACAGCGGCCTATCTGGTGTGGATAGAAAACGGCCCGGAGCGGAGGGGGATGCTGTGGCTGTACGGGGTGCAGCTGGCATTCAACTTCCTGTGGACCATCATCTTCTTCAACACGGAGCGCCGGGGCTTCGCCCTTTTGTGGCTGCTGGCGCTGTGGGGGCTGATACTGGCCACGCTGCTGCACTTCCGCCGGGAGAACAGGACCGCCGGGAACCTGCTCATACCCTATCTGGCCTGGGTCACCTTCGCCGCCTATCTCAACGCCGGGGTGTGGTATCTGAACCGGTAAGGCATCCAGCGGCAAAAGGACCCACGGGGCTCCCGACCGACCGCGGCCGGGAGCCCCGTGGGCTTATGTGTAATACTGGGCCTGGGCGGTCCAAAGCTCGTGGTATTTCCCCGTCTCGTCCGACAGCAGCGCCTCGTGGGTCCCTGTCTGGATGACGGAGCCCCGGTCGAAGACCAGTATCTCGTCGCAGAACTTGCAGGAGCTGAGCCGGTGGCTGATATAGATGGCCGTCTTGTCCCCGGATATGTCGTTGAACTGGGCGTATATCTCCGCCTCCGCCATGGGGTCCAGGGCCGCCGTGGGCTCGTCCAGGATGATGAAGGGCGCGTCCTTATACAGCGCCCGGGCGATGGCTATCTTCTGGGCCTCGCCGCCGGATATCTGGACGCCCTCCCCGTTGAAGTCCCGGTAGAGCATGGTGTCCAGCCCCTCCGGCAGGGCGGCCAGCCGGTCGCCAAAACCGGCGTCCGTCAGAGCTTTGGTCACCCGCTCCCGGTCATAGTCCGCGCTCCCGGCCACGTTGGCCCCCAGGGGCTGGCTCATGAGCTGGAAGTCCTGGAACACCACGGAGAAGATGTCCATGTAGTCGTGGTAGTTATATTTGCGGATGTCGATGCCGTTGAGCAAAATGACGCCCTCCTGGGGGTCATAGAGCCGACACAGGAGCTTGATGAAGGTGGTCTTGCCGGAGCCGTTTTCCCCCACCACGGCCAGGCGGGCGCCGACTTTGAACTTCACGCTGACGTGGCGCAGGGCCCAGCTATCGGAGCCGGGATACTTGAAGGACACGTCCCGGAACTCCACGTCGTACCGCCTGTCGGACCGCTTTTCCGTGGTGAGAGAGCCCTGGTACATGGCGTTGGACGTGTCCAAAAACGCGTAGGCGATGCGGATGAAAAACGCGTTGTTCCGGGCCTCCGAGAGTTTCCTCAGCAGCGTCCGCACGTTGTCGGCCAGGGCCGTGACCGCGCCGATGTACTGGCTGGCAAGACCGATGCCGAAGGCCCCGGCCCATGCCTTCAGGCACACATACAGATACACCGCCCCGGTGGGCAGGCCGGACAGCGCCGCCGACACTGCGTTCAGCAGGCCCACCTTTCCGGCGTCCAGCTTCGCAAAGGGACCGTCGGCGGAAAAGACGAGGTTGCTGGCCATATACCGCCGGGCGATGCGCTGCTGGCCGTATATGCGCACGTCCAAGGCCCGAAAGGCGTCTCTGTTGAAGAAGCCGAAAGCACCGAAAATACGGTTGCCCAGCGTTGCCGTTTCCGCAGTGGCCGCGTTCTGTTCCATGCGATGGACCACGCCCCACAGCCAGGAGCTGGCCGCTGTGGGCAGGGCTATGGCCCCCAGCAGGCCCAGCAGGCCCACCGGCCCGTCCAGCAGCCTCAGCGACCCGGAGGAGGGGACGCGGGCCGTGAAAAGTCCCGCGCACAGGGCCACGGCGCTGGCCATGCCTATCGCCTGCTGGAGTATGCCCTCGTAGAGATAGGGCGTTTTTTGCAGGCCCAGACCCGCCCAGTTCTCGTCCTGCCGTATCTGGGCCAGCAGGTCCCGGGTGCGTTGGCTCTCCACATCCTCAAAGTCCATATCCAGCAGCTTGTCCGTGTATATCCGCTTTCTGTCCTCGAAAAACCGCTGATAGTGAACGTTTTTCCACCGCTCCAGAGCGTGCCCGGCCAAGGCCAGCGCGCCGGTCACCGCCACGGTGAGGATCACCCAGCGCCACAGCGCATCCGGACGCCTTGCCCCCGCCAGCTCCTCCAGCACCCGCGCGGAGAGATACACCCCCGCGTAGGGCGTCACGCCGGTCACCGCCGCCCAGGCCGTGACGGCCGCGAACAGGCCAGGCGTATACCGCCGCAGCAGCCGGGCCGCCCGCTTGTAAATGCTCCAAGTCTCCCGCCAGGAGACTTTTCCCGCCGTCTTTTCCATCAGAAATCCCTCCCCTCCCGGTAATACCGGCTCTGTACTTCAAAAAGTTCCGCGTACCCGCCGCCCAGGGCCAG
>CANRNA010000008.1 GCA_947631805.1 uncultured Oscillospiraceae bacterium
TTGCCCTCCAGCATGCCGTGGAGCAGGTGGCCGCACAGCACCGACGCGCTGCACCCGCAGCCCGAGCCGCCGGAGTGGGCGTCCTGGCCATTGGTGGCGTAGATGAGCCGTCCACAGTCCATATAGCGCACCCCCAGGTCCACCCCGTCCCGCAAAAACAGGTCCGCCAGGATGTGGGAGCCCACGACCCCCAGGTCCCCGGTGACGATGGCGTCGTAGTAATCCGGGCCCCGGCCCGTGTCCGCGAAGTGGGCCTTCAGTGTCTCGTATGCCGCCGGGGCCATGGCCGCGCCCATGTTGTTCATGTCTGTCACCCCCGCGTCGGTGATGACGCCGGTGGTGATATGGGTCACGTAGGGGGCGGGGCCGTCGGCCTTGAGGACGAGCGCCCCGGCGCCGGTGACGGTCCACTGGCTGGTGGGAGGCCGCTGGCAGCCGTATTGCAGGGGGAAGCGGTACTGCCGCTCGGCGGAGCAGAAGTGGGAGCTGGTGGCCGCCGCGGCGATGGAGCAAAAGCCCCCGTCTATCATCATGGCCGCGAGACTGAGGCCCTCGGCCATGGTGGAGCAGGCCCCGTACAGCCCGAAGTAGGGCACGCCGCACTCCCGCATGGCGTAGGCCGACCCGGCGCACTGGTTCAAAAGGTCCCCGGAGAAGACGTACTCCACGTCCCCCGGCGGGGTCTTGGCCTTGTCGCAGGCGATGGACCAGCACATTTTGAGCATGGCGCTCTCCGCCTTCTCCCAGCTCTTGGCCCCGAAGCGGGAGTCCTCGCTCAAATAGTCGAAATACCGGCGCAGAGGGCCCTCGCCCTCTTTTTTGCCGCCCACGCACGCCGCCGCGGCGACGCCCGGCTGCAGGGTGAGGTGGACGGTCTGTTTTCCCAAGCGTTTTGTTTCCATGGAGCTATTGTGCGCCGGAAGGGCAAAAAAATACGGCCGGGAAGAAATTCTTCCCGGCGCGCTGTTATTCCAGCGGTTTGAGACCGGCGAAGAGCTCGTCGTAGCTCTTCATGCCCTTGCAGCGGCCAAAGGAGAGCGCCTTGTCGCCGCCGAACTGAAAGAGAAAGCACTTGGTCAGCTCCTCCACAGTCACCTCCAGGGTGTGCATGAACTGGGTGTACGCGAAGTCGTACCCCGGCGTGCCCTCCGGGAAATTGGCCGTGATGAGCGACTCCGTCACCTGGTCCAGGGGATAGAGCTTCAGGTGCAGCAGCTCGTGGACGATGACCTCCTCCGGATTCTCCTGATGGGGGTTGCGGGCGTTCAAAAGCAGCACCGCCTTTTTGTCGTCACAGTCTACCCGGAAGTCCCCGGTCTTGTGAAAGGCGGGGTCGTCCACGGTCTCCAGGCGCACATCCCAGCTCTCGTTCAGGCGCAGGATGCCCCGCCATTTTTCAAATATTTCCTGTAATCGCTGTGTGTCCATAGCTACTCCTTTACAGGTATATCTCCGCCTCCAAAAAGGTGCGGTCCTTCCGGGACTGGCCGCCTATGGCGGCGACGGCGCCCTTGCCCCGGCCTCGGATGGATATCACGTCCCCGGCCGAGACAGGGGCGTCTGTGTGCAGACAGGGGACATAGTTCAGGCTCACCGCCCCGGCCCGGATGAGCTCCGCCGCCGCTGTCCGGGAGAGGCCGAACATATTGCCCGCCACCGCGTCCAGCCGCAGGCTCTTCACCGTGAAGGTGAGCTTTTTCACCTTTCGCTCCGGGGCGGGCACCTCGTGGAGAGGGCAGCTCTCCGTTTTCAGGCTCACCCGGCCCGCCTTTGTGAGCTCCTCAACGAGCAGCCCCTCCACCGAGGGCAGGCAGAAGATATAGGCGGCGGCGTCCCGGACCAGAAAGTCCCCGATCCACTCCCGGCGGATGCCCAGCGCCAGGGCCGCGCCCATATAGTCCCGGTGGGTGGGGGCGCCGAAATAGGCTGTCACCTTCACGGAGCGGATGTGCTCCGCCGGGTCAAAGTCCGTCTCGTCCATCCAGTAGGGCAGAAAGAAGGCGCATTTGCGCTCGCAGACGGAGCCGCCCCCGTCCAGGTGGAGCGTCACCCCGTCCAGGCGCTTTGCCCAGGCGGTGACCTCCGCCTGCTCGGCCACGGTGAGAAAGCCGGTGGCGGTGACAACGCTCTGCCTCTCGCACCGGGCGGCAAGCTCCTCGATCCGTTTTTCCAATTCCTTTTCCATGGTGCTCCCCTGTATGGCGGCGGGTCAGAACTGTGAGCGCTTCACCGCGTCGGATATCTGGTCCAGGACCCAGTCCACCTCGGCCTTGAACTCCCCCGAGGAGGTGCGCAGCACCCCGGCCCGGAAGACGCCTATCTGGACAAGCCGGTCGGAGGTGACCACCCGGACGGTCTCGTTTTTGCCTATCTCGTCCACCAGCCGCTCGATATACATGTCCGCCGTCTCGCCCTCCTTGGTGTAGGCGACGCGCACGCCCCCCTGGCTGTCCCGGCTGCCCCGGCCGCCGGGGACCTTGTAGGCGTCGAAGACGACCGCCATGTCGCACTTGGTGTAGCCCTGGTAGTTGGCCAGCATGTCCAGCAGCCTGTCCCGTGCCAGGTCCAGGCCCTGGGCCGCCAGGGCCTTCAGCTCGTCCCAGGCGAATATCACGTTGTAGCCGTCCACGATGATGTGCTCCGGCCGCTTTTTGGCCTGGAGCTGGACGGCCACGGCGCTGTTCACCACCGGGGCGGCGTACTGCCTGCGACGGATGGGGCCGAATTCCCGGGTCATGATGGCCTCCAGCTCCGCCTCGTCGATGTTCAGCGCGGCCCGGCGCACCTGGGGCGCCGCCTCCTGGGGCGGCTGGGCGGGGCTTTTCAGGCCGCTTTCCAGGTGCATATATGCCGGGACCTTGTCCCACTTCACCGTGAAGCCGCCCCCGTGGGCGCAAAAAACGCTGTCGGGGGTGTTTTCCAGGTCCGCCTCCGGGTCGTAGCCTATCTGGTCGATGACCGCCTGGGGGTCGCGGCAGGGGCGGCACCCCTCCACGTGGCAGGTGAACCGGCCCCGGCCCCCGGTGTAGGCGGCCAGCTGGGCGGCATAATCCCCCATGGCGGAGACGGGGGCGGCCCCCTCCAGGGCCATTTTGTCCCCGGCGGGGACGGGGCTATCATGGGTCCCGCCCATGGCGCGGATATCGGTGATGGCCCGGCCTATCTGCTCGGCGGGCACCTCCAGGCGAAAGGCGTACCAGGGCTCCAGGAGCACGCTCTGGGCCTGCATGAGCCCCTGGCGCACGGCCCGGTAGGTGGCCTGGCGGAAATCCCCGCCCTCGGTGTGCTTCAGATGGGCCCGCCCGGCCAGCAGGGTGATCTTCACATCCGTCAGGGGGGAGCCGGTGAGGACGCCCAGGTGCTGCTTTTCCTCCAGGTGGGTGAGGATGAGCCGCTGCCAGTTCCGGTCCAGGGTGTCCTCCGGACAGACCGTGTCCAGCTGGATGCCGCTGCCTGGCTCACCGGGCTCCAGGAGCAGATGCACCTCCGCGTAGTGGCGCAGGGGCTCAAAGTGGCCCACGCCCTCCACGGGCCCGGCGATGGTCTCCCGGTACAGCACCCGGCCCATGTCGATGTCCACATCCACGTCGAAGCGCTCCTTGATGAGGCTCTTGAGCACCTCGATCTGCACGGCCCCCATGAGCTGGACGTGTATCTCTCCCAGCCGCTCCTGCCACAGGATGTGCAGCTGGGGCTCTTCCTCCTCCAGCTGCTTGAGCCGGGGCAGCATCACCCGGGCGTCGCAGCCCTTGGGCAGCACGACGCGGTAGCCCATGGCGGGGGTGAGGAAGGGGGCGTCCCCGTCCGGCTCCGCCCCCAGCCCCTGACCGGGCCAGGTCCGGGTCAGGCCGGTCACGGCGCATATCTGCCCGGCCTCCGCCCGGTCGGCGGTGTCGTACTTCACGCCGGAGTAGAGCCGTATCTGGCTGATCTTCTCCTCCACAGGAGCGGTGCTGTCCGCAGGCAGGTAGCGCACCGGCGCGCGCACCGCCAGGGTCCCGCCGGTGACCTTCAGGTATGTGAGGCGGTTGCCCTGGCCGTCCCGGCCTATCTTGTAGATCCTGGCGCCGAAGGGGGCGGGGTAGGAGGGGGCGGCCGTGTACAGGTCCAGGGCCCGGAGAAACTCCTCCACCCCGTCCAGCTTTAGCCCCGAGCCGAAAAAGCAGGGGAACAGCTGCCGGGCGCGGACCAGCCGGGCGATATCCGCCGGGGAGACGGCGCCGGTGTCCATATACCGGTCCAGGACGGTCTCGTCCAGCATGGCGATGGCCTCGTCCCGGTCGGGGGCGGCCATATCCACGCAGCCCTCTCCCAGGGCGGCGCGGATACCGGCCATGAGGGCGGCCCGGTCCGTGCCGGTCACGTCCATTTTGGTGACGAACAGGAACGTGGGGACCCTGTACCGGGCCAGGAGGGTCCACAGCGTCTCCGTGTGGGCCTGGACCCCGTCCGTGCCGCTGATGACCAGAATGGCGTAATCCAGCACCTGGAGCACCCTCTCCGCCTCCGGGGAGAAGTCCACGTGGCCGGGGGTGTCCAGCAGGGTGATCTGGGTGTCCTCGGCGGTGAGGACGGCCTGCTTGGAGAAGATGGTGATGCCGCGGGCCCGCTCCAGGTCGTGGGTGTCCAGATAGGTGTCCCGGTGGTCCACCCGGCCCAGCTTTTTGATTTTTCCCGTCAGGTAGAGCATCCCCTCCGAGAGGGTGGTCTTGCCCGCGTCCACGTGGGCAAGGATGCCTACGGCCAATCGTTTC
The DNA here is from genome assembly GCA_947631805.1 of uncultured Oscillospiraceae bacterium. Taxonomy (GTDB): domain Bacteria; phylum Bacillota; class Clostridia; order Oscillospirales; family Oscillospiraceae; genus CAJOIG01. The sequence continues at coordinate 4,755 of CANRNA010000008.1, forward strand.
ATAGCATGTCTCCCGTGACAAGGAATACTGTAGGTCGCTCAGGGGAAGGCGGGGAGGAGATATCCCCGTCCGGCGGAGAGCGCGTCCCCGCGCGGACAGAAAAAAGGAAAATCGCCGGAACTTTGCGACCACGTTCCGGCGATCCCCCTATGGATTGAGGACAAAATGAAAAAGATGAAACTGACTCTTGCATCTATTAGTTTACCGGCCGGATGTTACAAATGTAAGGCAAAGATGATTACAAAATTATTAAACCTGCATAAAAACCGGAAATATCCGCTGTTTTTTCGTCAGTCCAGGGCCAGACCCCACCACAGCCCCACAGGGGGGACGGGGGCGGTCGGGGCCAGGGCGGCCAGCATGAAGGGCCGTATCTCCCCTGGACCGGGGAAATAGACGGGGGTGCGCACGGCGTACCTCTCCGCCGGGAAGCGGACGGCCAGGGCCTCCAGCAGGGACCGCCAGGACCCGGTGGGGGATATCAGCTCCAGCACCCGGCACAGGCCGCCGTCCATCTCCACCGCGGCGATGTCGCCCTCCAGGGAGACGAATCCCCCTCCGGCGCGCTGCATCTGAAGGCTCTCCATCTGGAGAAGGGGGCCGGACACCACCGCGTAGGGCGTGCCCCGCAGAAGGGATTTCCGCCGCAGATAGTATTCCCCGGGGGAGATGAGCCCGGCGGGCCTGCCGGACAGGGACAGCTCCCCGGCGGGGATGACCCCCTCCCGCACGTAGCTCACCGGGCGGCACCCGGCGGCCTTTTCATAGAAGGGATACAGGGACGGCTCCGCCGGGAGCACGCATGCCGCGTCCGCCCGCTCCAGGGCGGCGGCCACGCAGGCTCTGTACACCGCCGTGCCGATGCCCCGGCCCCGGTAGGCCGGGGCGGTGGCCAGGGCGTAGGTATAGGCGCTGGAGAGGGCGGTCCCGTCCGGAGGGAACAGCAGCGGCCCGTCCAGGATGTACATGGCGCTGACGGCCCTGCCGTCCGCCTCCGCCACCAGACAGCTGTCCGGCTGCAAAAAATGGGAGCGGAAGGCGTCGATATATTCCAGGCTGTCGCCGAAGGCCGTCTGCCAGAGCTGCGTGAGCCGGGGCAGGTCCTCCCGCCGCCAGGGCCGGATGTGAAGATCAGTCATGTCTTGGGTCCCACCTTGTATTTTTCCACCATCCGCTCGGGATGGTAGCTGAGCTTGGACTGGCGCAGGGAGGGTCTGCCGGTGTCGTCCTCCCGGTTTATCCACCGCACCTGGGGATAGAGGCCGCGTATGTACCGGACGAACTGGCGGTTTATCATGGGATAGGCCCCGTTCACATCGGCGTATGCCTTTTCGAAGTGGGCGTCGAAGGTGTCGGGACAGGCCAGCTCCCCCATGGAAAAGGCCACGGGCCGGGCGCCCACCCACAGCATGCCCCCATCCAGGCCCAGGGCCGCGTAGTTGTCGAAGGCCCGCTGTATGGCCCGGTACTCGTCGTCGATGCCGTCGGCCTCGTCCTCCCCGCAGGTGTCCATCCACCTGTCCAGAAGGTCCCGGCAGGCGGGGATGGCGCTCTCCGTCAGGGGAGTGAAGCGCCAGTCGTTCTCCTCCTCGAAGCGGTTTATGTGGTTGCGTTTGCCGTGGAGCTTTTTCCCCGCCAGGGTGTCCAGCTTTTCCGCGTCGTACAGGTAATCCCACAGGTCCCGCTCCGCCGTGACGGCGCACCTGTCTCCCCACAGGGCCCGGACCAGGGGCAGGTGGTCCGCCGTCACGCCCCGGAGCACGAAGGGAAAGCCCTGGGCGGCGGCATAGGCGGCCATCTCCTCCAGCACCGGCACGATGTCCCCGCTGCCCACGGGCCAGCAGAAAAAGGGCGCGCTCTCATAGCAGGGCATGACCACCATCCGCCCGCCCAGAGGGCAGACCTGCTGGCGGTAGGCGTCGTCCCAGAGAAAGATGTTGCCGAAATTATAGTCCGCGCTGGGGGAATTCTCCGCCAGAACGACGGGGTCTATCCAGAACTTATCGGCCAGGGTGACCGGGTGAAGCTTTATCATGAAGGTCTTTGATCTCCCGCTGCAGCAGTTTCAGGTCCACAAAGGTCTCCGGCCGCTTGGAGGGGTCCCGGAGCAGGGCGGAGGGGTGATACATGGCCATGGCCCGGCGTCCGCCCACGTCGAACCACTGGCCGTGCTCCCGGGTGATGCGGAAGTCCGGCTTGATGAAGGCCATGGCCGCGATGCGGCCCAGAAATACCAGTATTTTGGGGTCCACCAGGGCTATCTGCCGGTGGAGCCAGCCGATGCAGGCGTTCTGCTCGTCGGGCAGGGGGTCCCGGTTCCGGGGCGGGCGGCACTTGACGATGTTGGCGATGTATACCATGGTCCTGTCCAGACCGATGATCTCCAGCATGGTGTCCAGAAGCTTTCCCGCCGGGCCCACAAAGGGCTCGCCCTGCTTATCCTCCTGCTCGCCGGGGCCCTCGCCGATGAACATCACGTCCGCCGACTCGTCGCCCACGCCGAAGACCAGGTTCTGCCTGGTCCCGGCGAGCTGGCAGCCGGTGCACCCGGCGCAGTCCGACCGCAGCCGCTCCCAGCTGTCCCAATTCTCTCTCGTAAAGTCCATTTGCGCGTCCTGTCAGTCCAGCTCGCTCTGGCCGGTGTAGAGCATGTAATACCGCCCCTGCTGGGCCAAAAGCTCCTCGTGGCTGCCCCGCTCCACGATCTGGCCGTGCTCGATGACCACGATGGCCTGGGCGTTGCGGACGGTGGAGAGCCGGTGGGCGATGACGAACACGGTGCGGCCATCCATCAGCGCGTCCATGCCCCGGTCGATGAGCTTCTCCGTGCGGGTGTCGATGGAGCTGGTGGCCTCGTCCAGAATGAGCACCGGGTGCTTTGCCACGGCGGTGCGGGCGATGGCGAGTAGCTGCCGCTGGCCCTGGGAGAGGTTGTTGCCGTTGCCGGTTATCATGGTGTTATACCCGTCCGGCAGGCGGGAGATGAAGCCGTGGGCGTTGGCCGCCTTGGCCGCGTCGATGCACTCCTGGTCCGTGGCGTCCAGCTTGCCGTAGCGTATGTTGTCCATGACGGTGCCGGTGAACAGGTCGGTGTCCTGGAGCACGATGCCCATGCTCCGGCGCAGCCCCGCCTTTTTGATGTCCTTCACGTCGATGCCGTCAAAGAGGATGCGGCCGCTGTCTATCTCGTAAAAGCGGTTTATCAGGTTGGTGATGGTGGTCTTGCCCGCGCCGGTGGAGCCCACGAAGGCTATCTTCTGGCCGGGCTTGGCCCAGACGGTGATGCCCTTGAGCACGGGCTTTTCCGGCACATAGGAGAAGTGTACGTCCTCCAGCCGGACGTTGCCCTTCACCTCCCGGAACTCGTAAGACCCGTCCGCCTGGGGTATCTTCCAGGCCCAGAAGCCGGTCCGCTCCCCGTGGCCTGTCTCGGTGAGAGTACCGTCCGGGGCGTGGTCCACGGTGACAAGGGTCACGGTGCCGTCGTCGGGCTCCGGCTCGTGGTCGATGACGGCGAAGATGCGCTCGGCCCCGGCGATGGCGGAGAACAGGTTGATGGCCTGGTTGGACATCATGTTGATGGGCATGGTCACCTGGCGGATGTAGTTGAGGTATACCCCCAGGGAACCGATGGTGAAGGAACCCGCCAGGGTCATGAACCCGCCCAGCACGGCGGTGACCGCGTAACACACGTTCATGACGGCGTTCATGGTGGGGAAGATGATGGAGCCCAGGAAGTTGGCGAAAATGGCGTTTTCCCGGTACTCGTCGTTCAGGTCCTCAAAGCCCTTCTTGGCCCGGTCCTCGTAGTTGAAGGCCTTGACCACTTTGAGCCCGTCCAGCATCTCCTCGATGTAGCCGTTCAGGGCGCCCAGGGAGGACTGCTGCTTCTTAAAGAGGATGCGGGAATAGCGGCCCACGCCCTTCACCAGCAGGAAGGAAAGGCCGATGGTGAGAAGGGTGATGAGAAAGAGTTTCCAGCTCAGGCTGATCATCAGCGCCACGGTGCCCACGAAGGTGATGATGCCGGAGAGGAATTGGACGATGCCCTGTTCCAGACACATCTGCACGTTGTCCGCGTCGTTGGTGAACCGGCTCATGAGCTCGCCGTGGGTATGCTCGTCGAAGAAGGTGATGGGAAGCTCCTGCAGCGCTGCGAACAGGTCCCGGCGCAGGGCGTTGGTGGCCCACTGGGCCAGGGTCATGCAGGTGCGGGAGGTGAAGTAGGTGGCCAGGGCGCTGGCCAGATAGATGACCGCCAGGATGCCCAGCTGCCGGGCCAGGGCGGAGAAGTCCTTCTCGGGGCTGGTGATCAGCGGGACGATATAGTCGTCTATGAGCGGGCGCAGGTAGTAGCTGGCCGCCAGAGAGCAGCCGGTGGATACGAGCATGAGCACCAGCACCAGCACGAACAGGCCCTTGTTCTTCCCGGCGTAGCCCAGGATGCGCACCAGGGTGCCCTTGGCGTCCCGAGGCTTGCGGAAGTCCCGGCCCCCCTGGACGTTTTTGTACATCTTCTCGTCGTTGACGTCCACATTGTCCTCGGCCAGGCGCGCCCTGAGCTGGGACCAGATGCCTTTTTTCTCAGCCATTGGAAAGCGCCTCCTCTACCTGTGATGTGTAGATGTCCTGGTAAATGGCGCTGGAGGCCATCAGCTGCTGGTGGGTGCCCACGGCCTCCACGCCGCCCTCGTCCAGCACCACGATCTTATCTGCCCCCACCACGGAGGAGATGCGCTGGGCGATGATGAGCACGGTGGTGTCGGCCAGCTCCCGGCTGAAGCTGGCCCGGATGCGGCCCTCGGTGTCGGAGTCCACGGCGCTGGTGCTGTCGTCCAGAATGAGGATGGCCGGGTGCTTGAGCATGGCCCGGGCGATGCACAGCCGCTGCTTCTGGCCGCCGGAGACGTTGGTGCCTCCCTGCTGGATGTAGGTGTCCAGCCCCTGGGGCATCTGGGAGACGAAGTCCCAGGCCTGGGCGTTTTTCAGCGCGGCGATGATCTCCTCGTCGGTGGCGTCGGCCTTGCCCCAGGCGATGTTCTCCCGGATGGTGCCGGAGAAGAGGACGTTATTTTGCAGCACCATGCCCACGGCGGCCCGCAGGTCCTCGATGCGGTAATCCCGCACGTCCACGCCGTCCACCAGCACGGCCCCCTCCGACACGTCGTAAAACCGGGGTATCAGGTTCACAAGACTGGATTTGCCCGCGCCGGTGCCCCCCACGATGGCCACGGTCTGGCCAGGCTCGGCGGTGAAGGATATGTGGCGCAGCACATCCTCGCCGTTGCCCGTGCGGGAGTAGCGGAAGGAGACGTTCCTGAATTCCACGGAGCCCCGGTCCCTGGCGACGGTGCGCTTGGGGGCGTCGGGCTTATCCTGGATGTCGGGCACGGCGGCGAGCACCTCCGCGATGCGCTTGCCGCAGGCACGGGAGCGAGTGTACTGCATGAGCACCATGGAGAACATCATCACGCTCATCATGATCTGGTTCAGATAGCTGATGACGGCCAGGAGCTGGCCGGACTGTATCTCCCCGGTGGCCACCATCCGGCCGCCGAACCAGTAGATGCACAGTGTCACCACGTTGAGCACGATGGTGGCCAGGGGGCTCATGGCGATGATGACGCCCACGGCCCGCAGGTTGGCCCGGGTCAGCTCGTCGTTGGCCTTTTTGAACTTCTGTTTTTCGTAGTGCTGGCGGACGAAGGCCTTCACCACCCGGATGGCGATAAGGTTCTCCTGGATGTCCGCGTTCATGGCGTCCAGCTTTTGCTGCACCAGCAGAAACAGCTTATCCACGAAGGTCATCACCGCGATGGTGCCCACGAACAGCACCGGCACGGCGATCATGTAGATAAGGGCCAGCTTCCAGCTGTAGGTGACCACGATGGTCATGGCTACCAAAAGCTGGAACGGGGCCTGGATGAAGGTGCGCAGCATCATCTGCACGGCCATCTGGAGCTGGCGCACGTCGCTGGTGGTGCGGGTGATGAGGCTGGCGGTGGAGAACCGGTCGATGTCGGCGAAGGAAAACTCCTGGATGTGGCGGTACATGGCCTGGCGGAGATTGGAGCCGAAGCCGTTGGATGCCCGGGAGGCATTCCACGTACTGATGAAACCGGCGGCCACGCTCATAAGGGCGAGCAGGGTCATAAGGATGCCGCACACGATGATGTACTGCCTGTCGCCGGTAGCGACGCCCTTGTCCACGATGTTGCTCATCAATGTGGGCAGGGCCAGGGTGACCACTGTCTCCAGCAGTACGAAGATGGGGGTCAGGATAAGGGACTTCCGGTATTGGCCCCAATATCCCGTCAGGATCTGTCGCATGGGATGAAGAATGCTCCTTTCCTGGAACGGTCAAGCGTTCGACGTATTGACGTATTTGTATTACATACCAAACATATCAAGATATGTTACCAAATCCCCGCCCTAAAAGTCAATATATTGATATGAACAGACTGTTAAAACTGCCGCTGTCATAATGGGGCGGGGGGACAAATAGACTTGTCCTGTGAGGTGATGGCAATGGCGGGATTTGAGACGGCGGCGGGGCTGCTGCCTTCAGGGCTGCGCCGGGCCGCCATGGAACTGGCGGAGGACAGCCGGGCGGTGTGCGAGGAGCTCAGGCTCCGCCGGGGCCGTCCGCCCACGGCGCTGCTGGAGGGCCGGGAGTATGTCCTTCGGGCAGGTCCGGTGACGGAGGGAGATTTGCGGGCCGTGCTGGAGACGGCCAGCCGTGGCTCTCTCCACGCGGCGGAGGAGCAGCTGCGCCGGGGATTCCTGGCCGGGCCCGGCGGGGTCCGGGTGGGGGTGTGCGGCACGGCCGTGGCCGGGCAGGCGGGCATGGAGGGGGTGCGGGAGGTGTCGTCGGTATGCCTGCGCATCCCCCGGGCCGTGCCCGGCTGCGCCGACGGGATATGGGACGGGCTCACCGCCCGGGGCTTCGCCTCCACCCTCATCGCCTCGCCCCCCGGGGCGGGGAAGACCACCCTGCTCCGGGAGCTGGTGCGGAAGCTCTCCTGCTCCGGCTGGCGGGTGGGGGTGGCGGACGAGCGGGGGGAGATAGCCGACGCCTGGTCCGGGGAGCCCGCCTTCGACGTGGGACCGGCCACGGACGTGATGACAGGCGCCCCCAAGGGCCAGGGTACGGCGGCGCTGCTGCGGGCCATGGACATACAGGTCATCGCCATGGACGAGATCGCCGGGGAGGAGGACGTGCGGGCCCTTCTGGAGGCGGTGGGCTGCGGGGTGAAGCTGCTGGCCACCGTCCACGGGGAGCGGGGCGGGCCGGACAGCCCCGCCTGCCGGGCGCTGCTGAGAGCCGGGGCCTTCCGCCGCCGGGTGTGGGTGGAGCGCGTCCGGGGGGCGCGTCGGTATACCCTGGAGGAGCTCCCGTGCGCCTGACCGGGGCGGCGCTGCTGACCGGGGCGGGGCTCATGGCGGGGCTCCTAGCGGCGGGCCAGCTCCGGGACAGGCTCCGGCTTCGGGAGGAGCTGTGCCGGATGCTGGAGATGACGGTCTTCGAGCTGGACCGGTTCCGCACGCCTCTGCCGGATATGTACGGCCGCCTGGCCCAGCGGCTGGACGGGGAGGCGGGGCGGCTTTGCGCGGCCATGGCGGCGGGGCTGGAGAGCTTGGGAGAGCGGGACGTGGCCGCCGTCTGGGCCGAGGCGCTCCGGTCTTTGCCGGAGCGGGAGCGGCGGATACTGCTGCCTCTGGGGCAGGTGCTGGGCCGCTACGGGGCGGCGGAGCTGGGGGCGGCGGCCGCCGCCTGCCGGGAGGATATGGAGCGGGCCCGGGACGAGGCCGGGGCCGAGCTCCGGGACAAGGGCCGGATATACGTGGGCCTCTCCGCCGCCGGGGCGGCGGCGGTGGCGGTGCTGCTTTTGTGACAGACCGGGCGGCGGGACCAAGGATGGGATGCCATGGACGTTGATTTGATATTCAAGATCGCGGCGGTGGGGATATTGGTGGCGGTGCTCAATCTGCTGCTGAGCCGCTCCGGCCGGGACGAACAGGCTCTGATGACCACCATAGCGGGGCTGGTGGTGGTGCTGGTCATTCTGGTCCAGCGCATCGCGGAGCTGTTCGAGCTGATCCGGCGGCTGTTCGAGCTGGGATGAGCCTTCTTATCAAGGCGGCGGCGCTGGCCCTGGCGGGAGCCGTGCTGGGGCTGCTCCTGCGCCGGGACGCCCCGGAGCTGGCCCTGGCCCTGAGCGTGGCCATCAGCCTGCTGGCGGCGGGACTGGCGGTGGAGCTGTGCGGGGAGCTGAAGCAGGTGGCGGAGCTTGCCAGGGAGCAGACGGGCCTCAGCCCCGCGGTGGTGGGCCCTGTGCTCAAGTGCGTGGGTGTGGGCATCGTCACCCGCCTGGCGGCGGACCTGTGCAAGGACGCCGGACAGGGGGCCATCGCCTCGGCGGTGGAGCTGTGCGGCGCGGCGTGCGCCATGGTGACGGCCATGCCCCTCATCAAATCCCTTCTTCTTATGATAAGTGAGCTGACATGAGAAAAGCGATCGTGTTTATCATCACCTGCGCGCTGGCGGGGACCTTTCTGGCCTGTCCCGCCCTGGCGGTGGACACGGACGGGGTGGAGCAGGCCCTGCCCCCCTCCGCCCGGGAGATACTGGGGGACCTGACGGTGGACCAGGCCGCCGGGGGCGGGCTGTGGCAGAGGATAGGCCGCTGGGCCCTGGAGGCGGTGAAAGGCCGCCTGGCCCTGGCGGCGCGGAGCGCCAGCGTGGCCCTGGCGGTGACGCTGCTGTGCTCGGCGGCGGGGGCCATGACGGACAGCGGCAAGGTGCCGGAATACGTCCTGCTGGGGGGCGCGCTGGCCATCATGGCCGTGTGCGCGGGGGACATCCGGTCCTTTCTGGGCCAGGTCCAGAGGGCGCTGCTGGAGCTGTCCGACTTCTCCAAGGCGCTGCTGCCCACCATCGCGGCGTCGGGCGCGGCGGCGGGACACGGCTCGGCAGCCGCCGCCCGGTACGCCGCGTCGGCCCTTTTCATGGACGTGCTCATGACGGTGGGCTTGCAGCTGGTGCTGCCCATGATATACGCCTACGCCGTCGCCAGCACCGCCGACGCGGCCCTGCCCGGCGGGGCTCTGGGCGGGCCGGTGAAGCTCATGGGCTGGGCCAGCACCACCCTCCTCACGGGCCTCACGTCCGTGTTCACCCTGGCCCTGACGGTGACGGGAGCGGTGGCGGGCGGGGCCGACAAGATAGCGGGGAGCCTGGCGAAATCCGCCATATCCGCCGCCCTCCCGGTGGTGGGCTCCATCCTGGCCGACGCGGCGGACACCTACGTGGCCGGGGCGGGGCTGCTCAGAGGGGCGGTGGGCCTGTTCGGGCTGGCGGCGGTGCTGGGGGTGTGCGTGGGGCCGCTGATAGACCTGGGGCTGCACTACGTGCTGTTCAAGGCGGCGGCCTGCGTGGCGGAGCCATTCGCGGAGGGGCGGCTGGCGACCCTGGTGGGCCGGGTGGGCACGGCCTACGGCATGGCCCTGGGGCTGGTGGGCAGCGCGGGGGCGATGCTGTTCGTGTCCGTGGTGCTGGGAGCGGAGGTGTTCAGCCGGTGAGACAGTGGATATCCTCTGTGGCCGCCGCGTCGGTGCTGGCCGCTCTGGCCCTGGCCCTGACGCCCAAGGGCAGGGTCCGCCAGGTGACAAAGCTGGTGTGCGGGGTGATGTGCGCCCTGGCGGTGGTCGCGCCTGTGGCGAAGCTGGACTTCGGACAGCTGGCGGCGGATATGGCCCTATACGAAAAGCGGGCGCGGGAGATAACCTCCCAGGCCCAGGAGGAGGCAAAAATGCTGGATAGGACATACATAGAGCAGCGCTGCGAGGCATATATATTGGGCAAAGCGGCCGCCGCGGGCGCGGCCGTGGACAGCGTGACCGTGACGGCCCGCTGGGACGACGGCGCGCTTGTCTGGTATCCCTGGTCCGTGTCCCTGGACGGCCCGTTCCATCAGGGCCTGGCCGACGCGATCGAGGGGGAGCTGGGCATACCGGCCGGGCGGCAGAGCTGGGGGCGCGATGGCTGACAGGGCGAGAGCGCTTATAGAGCGCGCCGGAAGGTACAGATACGTGCTGCTGGCGGCCGCCGCGGGTCTGGCGCTGCTGCTCTGGCCCGCCGCCGACCAGGGCGGGGAGACCGCCGGGACGAAGGCGCCGGAGGAGGCGAGGCTGGAGGCCCTGCTATCGAATATGGAAGGGGTGGGGCAGGCAGAGGTACTGCTTTCAGACAGCGGCGCCGCCGTGGTGTGCCAGGGCGCGGAAAGCGTCACGGTGCGCCTGGCCGTCACGGAGGCGGTGCGGTGCTATACCGGGCTGGGCGCGGATAAGATCGTCATTTTCAAATCAAGTGAAAGCTGGAGGGATGTATCTTGAAGAGGAACCTGAAACGAAATATCGTCGTCATCGCCGTGCTGGTGTTCGTGGGCGCGGCGGTGTATCTGAACTGGTCGTACAACAGCCGCTGGGGCGGGGCCAACTCCGCCATGGTGGCGGCGGAGGACCAGGCCATGCAGGCGGCCCAGGAGGAGTACACGGCCGCCTCGGCGGCCTCCGTCGGCGCCGGGACTGAGCCGAGCGTGGCCGTCACCGCCTATTTTGACGAGGCGCGGCTCACCCGCCAGTCCTCCCGGGACGAGGCCCTGGCCCTGCTGGAGCAGGCATGCGCCGGGGAGGACGCCTCCCAGGACGTCATAGACGAGTCCATGCGCCAGATAAACGCCATGGCCTCCTGGAACCTGCAGGAGAGCCTTTTGGAAAACCAGCTGCTGGCGAAGAACTTCACCGACTGCGTGGTGTTCGTGTCCCAGGACGGGGTCACCGTGGCGGTGCCCGCGCCGGTGGAGGGCCTGACCAGCACCCAGGTGGCCCAGATCACCGAGGCGGTGGTGGACAACACCGATTTCCCGGCCCAGAGCCTGAACATCATCGAGGTCACCGAATAAGCTTTTGGCCGTGAACACAGATTCTTCTTTTCTTTTTGGGAATCGTGTGATATAATGCCAATAACCATACATTCGGAGGTGCGCAGATGGCCGAGAATTATATCACCAAGCAAGAGGAAAAGGGCACCGTCAACATCTCGGAGGACGTGATCGCCGTTATGGTGGGAGCCGCCGTGACGGAGGTGGAGGGCGTGGCCGGATTCGGCAACCCCACCACGCCGGAGCTGGTGGACCTGTTCGGGCGGAAAAATCCCGGCAAGGGGCTGAAGATACGCTTCATCGACGAGAAGATCACGGTGGATGTGCTCATCAACGTCCGCGCCCCCGGCAGCATCACCGACACCGCTGTCCGGGTCCAGGATACCGTGTGCAGCGAGGTGGAATCCGTTACCGGCATGAGCGCTGTGGTGAACGTCCATGTGACGGGCATCAGCTTCGACAAATAACGCAGGACAGATAAACCGGAGCCCCGCAGCGGGGCTCCTTGTTGTATATGGGGTGTTTTATGACCAGAAGTGCAGCCAGAGAGATCGCCATTCAGCTGGGCTTTTCCGTTGCCAGCGGGGCCCAGGAGCCGGAGAGGGCGGTCCAGGAGTTTTTTGAGCCGGAGCACTACGCCAGTCTGGCGGCGGAGGGGGAGCTCTACAGCGAAAAGCCCTCTAAGCGGGACATGGATTTCATCCGCCGGAGCGTGGCCGGGGTGGCGGAGCGGCGGCAGGAGCTGGACGGGCTCATAGGCCGCTACGCCAAGGGCTGGCGGCCCGAGCGCATCAGCCGCAGCGCCGCCGCCATTTTGCGCCAGGCCATGTTTGAGATACTGTACATGCCGGACGTGCCGGACGCCTCCGCCATAGACGAGGCGGTGGAGCTGGCCAAGGGCTATGAGGACCAGGACGTGGTGGCGTTCATAAACGGCGTGCTGGGGGGCTTTTACCGGGGGGAGGTGTCCCACGAGGAGGCCCCCGCTCCGGCGGCGGAGACAGACCATGAATGAGGCGGTATTCACCGTCTCGGCCCTGAACGAGCATGTGAAGGAGCTGCTGGACGCCGACGCCCTGCTGGGCCGCGTAGCGGTGCGGGGGGAGCTTTCCAACTACAAGATATACCCCTCCGGCCACCACTATTTCACCCTGAAGGACAGCCAGAGCAGCCTGCGGTGCGTGATGTTCCGCTCCAGCGCCGAGCGCCTCCGGTTCCGCCCGGAGAGCGGCATGTCCGTCACGGCGTCGGGCCGGGTGTCCGTGTATCCCCGGGACGGGGCCTATCAGCTGTACGTGTCGTCCCTCATGCCCGAGGGGGCGGGGGACCTGCAGGTGGCCTTTGAGCAGCTCAAGGCGAAGCTGGCGGCCGAGGGGCTTTTCGACCCGGCCCACAAAAAGCCGCTGCCCGCCTTTCCCCGGCGTGTGGCGGTCGTCACCAGCGGCGCGGGAGCGGCGGTGCACGACATCATACGTGTGCTGGGCCGCCGGTGGCCCCTGGCGAAGATACTGGTGCTGCCCGTCCGGGTGCAGGGCGTAGAGGCACCGGCGGAGATCGTGGGAGCTATCCGCTACGCCAACCGGTACCGGGTGGCGGACCTGATCATCACCGGCCGGGGAGGCGGGTCCATGGAGGACCTGTGGGCCTTCAACGACGAGCGGGTGGCCAGGGCCATTTACGAGTCCGAGCTGCCGGTCATATCCGCTGTGGGCCACGAGCCGGACGTGACCATCGCCGACTATGTGGCGGACAGGCGGGCGGCCACGCCCTCCAACGCCGCCGAGATAGCCGGGCCCGACCGGGAGGACGTGTCCGCCTGGGTGGGACAGGCCGGTATCCGCCTGGGACAGGCCATGGGAAAGAAGCTGGACACGCTCTCCCGCCGGTTCGACGAGCTGGCCCGCCGCCCGGCCATGACGGACCCGGAGGTATATCTGGGCGTGAAGCGGATGGGACTGGACTACGCCCGGGCGGAGCTGGCCGCCGCAGGGGAGAAGCTGGCTGGGGAGAGACGCCGGAGCTTCGTGGCCCTGGCGGCCAAGCTGGACGCCCTGAGCCCGCTAAAGGTGCTGGGCCGGGGCTACGCCATAGCGGAAAAGGACGGAGCGCCCCTGCGGACCGCATCGGAGGCGGCGCGGGGGGACAGGATAGATGTGCGGCTGTCCGGGGGGAGCCTGGACTGCGTTGTGCGGGAGGTGCACCATGAGCAAAAAAGAGATGAGCTTTGAACAGTCCCTTGCCAGGCTGGAGGAGATCGTGAAGCTGCTGGAAAAGGGCGACGCGCCCCTGGCGGAGAGCCTGGGCCTGTTCGAGGAGGGCACGGGGCTGATACGAAGCTGCGGGAAGATGCTGGACGAGGCGGAGCAGAAGGTGGTCCAGCTCCGCAAGGGGCCGGACGGAGAGCCGGAGGAGCTGCCCTTCGAGTGATGGATATGGACGAGAGATATGAACAGTACCGGACCATGATAGAGGACTATCTGGCCGGATATTTCGCCCCGGCCGGGGACGGAGCCGACGGGCTGCGCCAGGCCATGAAATACAGCCTGCTGGCGGGGGGCAAGCGGGTGCGGCCCGTGCTGTGCCTGGAGTTTGCCCGCCTGTGCGGCGGTGAGCCGGAAAAGGTCCTGCCCGCCGCCTGCGGCATCGAGATGCTCCACACCTACAGCCTCATCCACGACGATCTGCCCTGCATGGACGACGACGACATGCGCCGGGGCCGCCCCACCAGCCACAAGAGGTTCGGCGAGACCACGGCGGTACTGGCGGGGGACTGTCTGCAGGCGGAGGCCTTCGCCTCGGTGTGCGCCGCCCCCATCGGGGAGGCGGAGCGGGGCCG
>CANRNA010000009.1 GCA_947631805.1 uncultured Oscillospiraceae bacterium
CTGTGCCGCCAGCGGGAGCAGGAGGCCTACGGCATCTGCAAGAAGAAGATCGAGGAACACGGCCTGGAGATGAAGCTAGTGGACGTGGAGTGCTCCTTCGAGGGCAACAAGATCATCTTCTTCTTTTCCAGCGACGGCCGGGTGGATTTCCGGGAGCTGGTGAAGGATCTGGCCAGCGTCTTTCGCACCCGCATCGAGCTGCGGCAGATAGGCGTCCGGGACGAGGCCCGGATGCTGGGCGGGCTGGGGATATGCGGCCGCCCGTTCTGCTGCGGCAGCTTTATGGACGATTTCAAGCCCGTGTCCACCAAAATGGCGAAGGTCCAGGCCCTGAGCCTGAACCCGGCCAAGATATCCGGCTGCTGCGGGCGGCTCATGTGCTGCCTGCGGTATGAGCAGCCCGCCTACGAGGAGCTGGTGAAGGGCGTGCCCAAAAACGGCGCGTTCGTGGAGACGCCGGACGGGTACGGCAACGTGACCCAGGTGAACATCCTCCGCCAGACCGTCCGGGTGAAGCTGGACGGGGAGGGGGACGACGCATTCCGCCAGTATGACGCGGACGAGGTGGCCGCCATCCCGGGGGGACGGCCCCGGGACGGCAGCCAGCCCCCCCATGTTCTGGTGCTCAAGCCCAAGAAGGACAAGGAGCCGGAGCTGGAGGCGGATATCTGGGAGATGCCCCAGCGGCTCATCGACAGCGCGGGGGAGCGGCCCGTTCAGGGGGAGCTGTTCCCCCGGCAGGAGAACCGCCGTCCCCGCCGGGAGGGCCAGGACGGGGAGGAGCCGTCCCGGCAGGGCCGGAACCAGCGGCGGGGCGGCCGCTACCGGGGCGACCGTCCCCGGCAGGAGAAGCCCACCGCCGAGGCCAAAATACAGGAAAAGCAGCGGCAGGCCAAGAAAAAGCCCCAGCGGCCCAGACCCGACATGCCCACGCCCCAGGAGCAGTCCCAGAAGGCCCGGAGCAAGAACTATTACAGCCGCCGTCGGCCCAACAACCGCCGCCCCAAGAGCGAGAACGGCTCCGGCAGGGAGGACTGAGCCATGGACAGGAGAAAGCGGGCCGGGGCGCTGGCCGCCCTCTTCGCCGGGACCATTCTGGCCCAGGCAGCCGCCATGGTCCTGGCCAAGCCCCGGAAGAAAAAGTGAAAAGCAGAGCCCCGGATATCCGAGAGGATATCCGGGGCCGATTGTTATTAAGTTAGTGGTTCTTTCCGGCCATGCCCAGATGGGAGGTGACGGGCTGGTAATTGGCCATCTGCTCCTCTACCCAGGCGTTGTAGGCGTCGTTGCGCATGGCGGCGTCGGCGGTGGTCCGGGCGTAGGTCATGTCGGAGGAGCCAACGTAATAGAGCACGTGGGTGCCGGTGTAGTTGGCGCCATCATAGGACACGACGGTGGTGTCGCCGCTCTTGCGGCCCTTGGCGAACAGCCAGTCGTTGATGGGGTCCACCATGGTGTACTTGGACACGTCCTCATACAGCCCGCCGTTGGTGTTGGAGCCGCCGTCATCGGACCGCTCGTTGGCCAGGGCGGCGAAGCTGTCCTCGGTGGCGTCGCCGTTCTTCCACTCGGTGTAGATGCTCTCGGCCTCGTCGGCGGCCGCCTTGATCTCCTCGTCGCTGATGGTGCCGTCGCCGTCGGTGTCCTCCGCCTGCACAAGGATGTGGCGGAAGCTGGCGAGAGGATAGTCGTTCTTGTCCCGGTCAAGGAACATCACCACGTAGGTGGCGCTGTCCGTCTCGATGGCGGTGGTGTCACCGGCGGCGCGGGCGTCGTCCAGCAGCCACTCAGAGTAGGCGCTGTTCAGGCCGCTGCCAGCGGTGTGGGTGACGGTGGGCTCCGCGTCCTCGGCGTTCTCGGCCAGATACGCGGTGAAGGCGTCGGCGTCGGTGCCGTTCAGCTCGTCGGCCATGGCCTGGGCGTCCAGGGTCTCGTCGTCCTGGGGGATGGTGTAGTAGGCGTAGCCTATCACGTCCATATCGTCGGCCACGCTGGCGTAATAGTCGTCCAGCTGGGCGGTGGCGTACTCATAGGATTCGCTGATGCTCTGGGCGTAGGCGCTGGCCAGGTGGCTGCGGTAGAGCTGCTCGACGACCATGTCCTCGGTGACGCCCTTGCCGTAGTTCATGTTGATGAACTGGGCCAGGCTGGAATAGCCCAGGCCGGACCAGCTGGTGTGCAGGCTCTCCACCTCGCTGTCATAGGCGGCCTGCTGCTCCTCCGACAGGGTGAAGCCATTGGCCTCCGCCTGGTCGCAGAGCATCTGTATCTGGGCCATATCGGACACGGCGGTGTCCAGGAAGTACTGCCGCCAGGTGTAGCCCTCGGAATACTCCTGGTCGCCCAGGCTGGTGTTGGGGTCGAAGAACACGCCGTAGTTGATATAATTGGAATAGGTGTTGGTGAAGTTCAGGTAGCTGGCGGAGTAGTAGTAGTTCAGCTCAGCCACGGAGTATTCCTGGTCGTTGATGGTCACGGCGGTGAAGTGACGGCTGGGCCAGGAGGAGTTGTAGATGAAGATGAAGGCGAAGAACACCACCAACAGCACGGCCACCAGAGTATAGGTGATCATGCTCTTGCGGTGAGCGGCCTTCTCCTTCGCGGCGGCGTTGGTACGCTTGTCCGTTCCGGCCTCGATCTGCTGTTTGCGGAGCAGTTTGTCTTTTGATGCACTCATGTGTAAAACACCCCTTGCGGTTAGATTCTCGCGTAAGCCCTAATATTATATTACAAGGTATGCCCCGTTTCAAGTTTTTTCTGAAAAACGCGCAAATGTTTACAAATCCGGACCCGGCCGGGCAAGGCTTGTTGCAAATCCGGACAGGTTCCTGTATACTAAGGGCATAGATAAAGTGGAGGGATATTTCATGTCCATTTCTGATAACGACAAAAACCTGCGGCTGGCCGTGCTCATCGACGCGGACAACGCCCCCCGTGACTGCCTGCAGGGCGTGATGGAGGAGGTGGCCATCTACGGCACCCCCAATATCAAGAAGGCCTACGGGGACTGGTCCACCCGCAACCTGGCCGGATGGAAGCAGACCCTGCTGGACAACTCCGTCACCCCGGTACAGCAGTTCGCCTACACCAAGGGGAAGAACTCCACGGACTCGGCCATGATCATCGACGCCATGGACATCCTCTATTCCGGCAACACGGACGGCTTTGTGCTCATCTCCTCCGACAGCGACTTCACGGGCCTGGCCCGCCGTCTGCGGGAGGCGGGGCAGTTCGTCATCGGCATCGGGGAGCAGAAGACCCCCAGCCCCCTGATAGCCGCCTGCAATAAGTTCATCTATATCGAGGTCATCCGCGACCGGTCCAAGGCGCTGGTCAAGGCCGCCCAGCCCGCGAAAAAGAAGAAGACGGAGACGAAGAAGGCCGAGCCGAAAAAGACCGAGCCCGCCCGGAAGGCGGAGCCGGAGGCCGCGAAGCCCGCCCCCGCGGAGGACAAGCAGATACCGGACAGCATCGTCTGGCTCATCGCGGACTCCATTTTGGACCTGGCGGGCACCGGGGACAGCGACTATGTGTCCCTGGGGGCCGTGGGCCAGCTCATCCAGAAAAAGCGGCCCGACTTCGACACCCGGAGCTACGGTTTCTCCAAGCTGTCGGGGATGGTGAAGGCCATCGACCGGTTCGAGGTCATGGAGCGGGAGGACAAGTCCGACCCCCGGTCCAAGCTGGTGTATATCCGGGACCTGGAGATGTGACGGCGGACAAAGGTGCACGAAGGGCATGGTTTTTCACCATGCCTTTTTTGTGCCCAAAATGGTTCTTTTTTCTTTGGGCAATTTGTACAAAATTCGATTTTTTTGTGTAAATTGTGTTAAGACGCCTTGAAATCTTTGGTAGTTTTTGAGTAGGAATTATTTGGGAATTGGATTGTAATTTCCAAACATGTAGTATAAAATATATAACACAGGGACCCGCTTCCAGCGGGAAGAGCATCGCCCCGGCCGTCGGCGCCGGGGAGGGGATGCGGCCCGGAACGCTGCCCTGGCGGGGGCAGAGAGCGCAATCCAACTCGTATCGAGCCTAACGCGCCCCGTTCCCTCCCTGGAACGGGGCGCATCGTTGACCATGAGAAAGAGAAACATCCTTTATTTCATCCTGATCGCCCTCCTGCTGGCGGCTCTGCTGGCGGGGGTGCACGCATCGCAGGCCCAGCGGCCCGCGCCCACCATCGCCCCTACGGCGACGGCCGCGCCCACGCCTACGCCGATGCCGCTGACCCTGGCGGACCAGTCCGGCCACCCGGCGCTCATGGCGCTGACGGCGGAGGGGACCTTTGACCCGGACAGCGGCATGAGACGGGATGAAATGGCGATCTGTCTTGCCGCGCTGCTGGACGGCCTGCCGGACCACATAGCGGAGATGACCGATGTGGCCGAGGGAGACGCCGCCCGTGCCCCGGTGGGCCGCCTGGCCGCCGCCGGGCTGCTGGCCGAGACGGCGGGAGAGGCGTTTCGCCCGGCGGAGGATGTGCGCAGGGGGGAGCTGGCCGGTTTTCTGTGGCGGCTGGCGGACCACCTGCGGGACCCGGAACGGGAGGGCGTCAGACAGCTCTCCCGGGACGTGGGCAAGGGCCTGACGGCCGACGGCGACGGCAAGACCAGCGCGGAGGATATCCTGACCCGGCGGGAGATCGCGGTGGCGTTGGAGCGGCTGGCCGGACGGACGCCGGACAAGGGGAGGCTCATCCTGGGCGAGGGCGGCCCGGTGGATGTGCCCGTGGCAGACGAGGCTTGGGAATATATTGCCGACGCGGTGACGGACGGCGAGACGCCCCGGCGGGAGCCGGGGGTCTACAGGCTCTGCGGATGGCTCTACGCCGCGGATGAGGACGGTGAGCTCCTGACGGACGGGACTTATGGCGTGTGGTCCTTCGGTCCGGACGGGCGCTACACCACCGGCGACGAGCGGCTGGACGGCTATCTTGCCGGAGCATTGGAAGCGAGTGGCGCGAACGGCCTGGAGGGCCGGGAGGCGCTGGAGGCGGTTTATCTCTATGTAAAGAACAACTTCGAGTACAAGGTGACCCCACGGGATCAGACCCCCGAGGAGGAGGGCTCCACCGGCTGGGAATTTCAGCGGGCAGAACGCTTTTTCCGCTACGGCGGCGGCACCTGCTACGGCTATGCGGCCACATTCGGCCTCCTGGCCCGGTGTCTGGGGGAGAACGCCAGGATCGTGGCAGCCACGGTCAATCAATTCAACGGTCCCCACAGCTTTGTGGTCATCCCCGAGGACGGGATAGACTGGATATATGACGTGGAGCTGGAGGACACCCGCCCGGAGCGGCACGGGGACCTGGACTTGTTCCGTATCCAAAATTACTACATCTATAATTACTGGTACACGCCGGATTGGTGATCGATATGACAGAGGTATTTATTCTCAACAATGGCACGGACCCCGTGCCGGAGGAACAGGCGGTGCTCCTGCCCAGGTGGCGCCGCCGGAGACTGGAGCGCCTGCGCTATGCCCCCGCCCGGGAGGCGAGCCTGGGAGCGGGACTGCTGTGGCGGTATGTGATGGAGCGCCACGGCATCCACGCGGAGGAGCCGGTGCGCTTCCTGCAGGCCGGAAAGCCGGTCTTTGCCCAGCGGGACGACCTGTTTTTCAGCCTGTCCCACTCTGGCCCCTACGCCATGTGCGCCATAAGCGACAGACGGGTGGGCGTGGACGTGCAGCAGATAAAGCCCATCCACATGTCCGTGGCGCGCCGGTTCCACTTCCGGGAGCGGGACTGGCTGGCGGAGCAGCCCCACGACGAGCAGCACAGGGCCTTCTTCCAGATATGGACCAGAAAAGAGGCGTGGGTCAAGGCGGTGAGCCAGGACCAGCTCCTCAGCATGGACCAGGAGGACGTCATCCACGGGGTGCCCGGCTGGCAGTTCGGGGAGTACGCCTTGGGCGACGAGTATCTGGCGGCGGTGTGTGTCCGCCGGGAGGAAAAGCTGGAGGAGCCCGTGATATTGGAGCCGGAGGAGATGCTGAGCGCCATCCAGGCGGAGCGGGCCATGCCGGTAGGTGTTATGTGAAGTAAATTATGTCTACTTCTTGGCTGCCGGGACGGCCGGGGAGCGAGGTAAACGGTGATATACAAGGACATGCCCGGACGCGCTGAGCGCGTCCGGGCGCTGCTATTTCTGGGGCACGAAGGTCATGTCCCGGAAAACATACAGGCTGTCCGCCAGGGCACGGGCCTGGCCGATGTCGTGGATGGCCAGCAGCAGGGTCTTACCGGCGGCGTGGGTCCGCAGGAGGGACAGGATGCTGTCCAGGCGGCTGGGGTCCAGCTCCTTCAAGGGCTCGTCCAGCAGCAGCAGGTCCCCGTCGTAGGCCAGGGCCCTGGCCAGATTCACCCGCTGGCGCATGCCCCCGGAAAGCTCCGCCGGGAGCTTGTCCGCCGCGTCCGCCAGGCCCACGGCCTCCAGCCAGGCCAGAGCCTGGAGCATGGTGGCGGCGCTGTCGTCCAGCACGGCGTTCACGTTTTCCGCCGCCGTGCGCCAGGGCAGGAGCCGGGCCTCCTGGAAGGCGTAGGCCGCCCGCCGGGCGTTCACGGTCACGGTCCCCTCCGTGGGCCGGAGGAGCCCGGCGGCCAGGTTGAGCAGCGAGCTCTTGCCGCAGCCGGAGGGGCCCAGCAGGGCCGCGTGTTCCCCGGGCTGGACGCGGAGCGTCACATTCCGGAGCACGGGCTTTTCCCCGTAGGAGAGGCCCGCCTTTTCAAAGGATATCATTGTCCCGTACCTCCCAGCATGGGCCGACGGCCCAGACGGCGTATGCCGACGGACAGGAGCTTTTCCAGCGCCAGGGAGCACAGCACCACCACAGCCGTCCAGGCGAACAGGTCCACCGTCTCCAGATACAGCTTGGACTCATACAGCTCCCGGCCGATGGACCGCAGGGGGACTGTGAGCACCTCCGCCGCCACGCCGGACTTCCAGGCCAGGCCCAGGCAGGTCTGGCAGGCGGACAGGAAGTGCGGCCCCACGGAGGGGGCGAACACCCGCCGGACGGTCCGCCAGGGGGGGAAGGCATAGACCCGAGCCATCTCCAAGAGCTGCCGGTCCGTGCTGCGGATACCGGCGGAGACGTTGTCCCACACCGAGGGCAGGACCATGAGGAACACGATCACACATGGCAGGATGTCCCGCCCCACCCAGATGAGCACCAGCAGGATGAAGCTGGCCACCGGGGTGGCCCGGATGACCGTCAGCAGGGGGGACAGCAGCGCCTCCAGCACAGACGAGCGGCATGTGCCCGCCGCCAGGACCGCCCCGGCCAGGATGCCCAGCGCCGCCCCCAGCAAAATGCGCCACAGGCTCATGAGGGTGATGCGCCAGAACTCGCCGGTGCGGGCCAAAACGGCAAGGCGCTTCGCCACCGCCCAGGGACCGGGGAGCAAAAGCGCACGGTCCAGCAGGGCGGCGAAAAGCGCCCAGACGCCCAGCCAAAAGGCTACGGCCAATATATTCTTGATGAGGTCCCGTCGTCGGTCCATGATATATCAACCCGTGTAATAGAAGTCCTCTCCGGGGACGGCGCCGCCGATGGATTGGGGAGCGATGGAAAAGAGGATGTCCAAAAACTGGCCCATGGCGTCGCGCATCTCCTGGCCGGTGATGAAGCACACGTCGCAGTTGGGGATGGCCTTGGCCGCCACGGCGGCGCTGGTGAAGACCCCGGTCTGCTCGATGAGCTGGGCGGCGTCCTCAGGGGCGTCCTCCAAGTAGGCGATGGACGCGCCGTACTCGTCCAAAAACGCCTCCGTCTCCGCCGGGTGGTCCTGGACGAACTGGGTCCGGGCCACTACGCAGCCCTGGACCAGACTGCCCTCGGGATAGACCTGGTCCCACTGGGCCGTCAGGTCCAGAGCGGGGGTCAGGTCGGCGTTGGCGGAGCAGGCGATGGTCACCATGGGCTCAGGCAGCACCGCCGCGTCCACCTCTCCGGCGGCCAGGGCCGTGCGCAGGTCGGCGGGCTGGGCGTAGGTGTTGTCGATGGTCACGTCCACCCCGGCGGCGTCGCACAGGGCCTGGAAGAGGAAGGTGGGATTCTGGGCCGGGACATAGACGGTCATGCCCTCCAGGTCCTCCAGGCTGTCCACCGCGAGGGCCTGGCTGTTGATGACCAGATAGAGCACGCCCCCGGTGTTCAGGGCCAGGAGCTCCACGCCGCCCTCGGTCTTGTTGTAAACGGTGGCGGCGGCGTTTGTGGGCAGGGCGGCGATGTCACACGTGCCGCTGATGAGGGCGGCGGTGACATTGCTGGCGTCCGTCTCCACGGAGAAGTTGTATCGCAGGGCGGCGCTGCCCGCCTCGCTGTCGGAGATGAGCTTGGCCATGCCGAAGCCGGTGGTCCCGTTGAGGACCATCACGTTCACCTCCAGGTCCTTGTCCACCGCCGGAGCGGCGGAGCGGAAGGTGCAGGCGCACAGGCCCAGGCACAGGGCAAAAATGAGAAGAGCGGTAATAACGCGGTTCATGCGGGGGTCATCCTTTCCTGGTCACGTTTTGCTTATCACATGGGAATAAGCGGTCTTGGCGTTGACGCCGGACAGCGCGCCGATCTCCCCGGACAGGGCGTTGGTCACGTCCTGGGGCGCGTCCACCACGATGGAGATGACGTAAATGTCCTTTCCCCTGTAAGGTATCCCCATCCGGCCCAGAATATAGCCGGAATAGCGGTGCAGAATGGCGTTGAGCTGATCTACGCTGTCGGGGTTCTCCACGATGATGCCGATCACGGCCACGCGCGTTACCATCATAGCTGTATCCTCCAGAAAAAAATATCCGCGTTGAAAGACGCGGCATTTCTCCGGCGGCCGGGAAGCCGCCGGGCCGGATCTTTCGCCTCAATGGGTCCATTTCGGCGTCAGAACGACTGACGATATCATTATAAAACGGCGCTGAATATTTTACAATACCCAGCGGATAGAAAATGCTCTTGACAGCGCGCGTTGTTTGCATTATAGTAAGTAATGCAAGATATGCAAAGGAGAGGATATCCGTGCTGCTGAAGCTGGATTTCAACGCCGACCAGCCCATTTACATGCAGATACGCAACCAGATCGTGCTGGGGGTGGCCCAGGGACGGCTGGCGCCGGGGGAGAGGCTCCCCACCATCCGGGCCCTGGCGGAGGAGTGCGGCATCAACATGATGACCGTGAGCAAGGCGTACCAGCTCCTGCGCCAGGAGGGATACATCGCCACGGACCGGCGTCTCGGCGCGGTGGTGCTGCCCCGGCAGGGGGCGGCGGGGCCCACGAAGGAGACGGTGGAGGGCCTGCGGCTGCGGCTGGGAGAGCTGCGGCTGGCGGGGATGGACGAGGCCCAGGTCCTGGACCTGTGCCGGAGGCTCTATGAGGAGGGGGAGAGATGACGATACATATACTTATTCTGTGGGGCGCGTGCATCGCGGCGGCCTTTGCGCTGTACGCCGTGAACGTCAACGAGGCGAAGTTCAAAAAGAATATCGCCGTGGGGGTCACGTTTCCCATGGCGGGCCGCGGGGACCCGGAGGTCCAGGGCCTGCTGAAGGGCTTTCGGCGGGAGCAGTTGGTCATCTGCCTGGCCGCGGCGGCCCTGGGGGTGCTGTGCGCGGCGCTGGCGTGGCCGGGCGTGAGCTATTGCCTGCTTTTTCTGTGGGTGGACCTGCTGATCGTGGCGGAATTCGTGAGCACCGCCCGGTGGAACGGCAGGCTCAAGGCGGTGAAAAAGGCCAGGGGCTGGACCGTGCCCTCCCTGCGCACGGCCAGCGTCAGCGTACCGGCGGCCCCGGCGAGGCGGATCAGCCCCTGGTGGTTCATCGCCGCCGCCGTCGTCGCGGCGGTCCCGGCGGCGCTGGACCGGGAGATGTGGTATATCTACCTGCTGGACGGGACGATGGCCCTGGCCTGCTGGCCCGCCAGCCGGCATCTCTACCGCAACCGGGCGGAGACGGTGGACGAAAACGACGCGGTGACGGAGGCCCTGACACGGGTCCGCCGCCGGACGTGGGACCGGGTATGGATAATGAGCGCGTGGCTGCTGGCGGCGGTGGATGCGTGTCTGTTTCTGTCGAAGGAGGTGTTCCCCGACGGAAGCGCGCTGTTCTGGGCCGTCACGGCCCTGAGCGCGGGGATGTGCGCCGCCGCGGTGTGGCTGGAGCTCCGGGTCCGGCGGGTGCAGGAAAAGCTCACGGCGGACAGCGGCCGGGGCTTTTACGTGGACGAGGACGACAAGTGGCTGTGGGGGCAGCTCTACTATGACCCCAACGACCGCCGCACCGTCATCAACGCCCGCACCGGCGTCAACTCCACGGTGAATCTGGCCCGGCCGGGGGGAAAGGTCCTGGCGGTGTTTGCCCTGGCGCTGCTGTTCGTGGTCCTGCCTGGGATGGGGGTGTGCTTCGACGCCATGGGAGACGCTCCCCTGCCCCTGAAGGTGGAGGACGGGGCCCTGGTGGCAGAGAGCTGGGGCAGGGATTATTCTCTGCCCCTGGAGGAGATAGCCGACGCGGCCCTTCTGGACAAGCTGCCCGTCATCACGGCCCGGCTCTGGGGCGTGGGCATGGACAGCATCCTCAAGGGCAAGTTCCAGACCCAGTGGGGGCGGGCCACGCTGTGCCTGGACCCCCGGACGGGGCCCTGGCTGAAGGTGACCATGACGGACGGCGGGCTCTACATCCTGGGGGGCGGCGATGGCTCCGGCACGGAGACGGCGTGGGCCGCGCTGGAGCGGCGCTGAGAAAGCCATATAATATAATAGGAGACATACAGCGCCCCTCCGGCATGGCCGGAGGGGCATTTTCCTGCCCAAAAGCGGCGGAACGCCCTGGCATAAACGCCAAAGACGTTCCGGAAATGGGCCGCCATATCTGTGAATGGGGAAAAAAGTAAGGTTTTTTCCCCAGCGGAGATGGCATAATAAAAACCATTGTATTGCACAAATTAGGATGTCTACATCTATGCACGGATTATAGCAAATGAAGATGAAAAAATCAATAGGCATTTGGGCCAAAACCTTTACTTAAATCCCCAATCATGGGGACTAAACCTTACTTAAGTCCCCAGTCCCCGGCGGAGGCCATTGTTTCCCTTATCCTCCCAGGCAGAGGCGGCGGACATGAAGAGAACGGACCTTATCGGTCAGCGGTTCGGGAAGCTGACGGTAGTGGAAGACTCCGGGGAGCGGACCGGCGGCGGGTCCATTCGCTGGCGGTGCGTGTGCGACTGCGGGGGTGAGATACTTGCCACCCGGCAGCAGCTGGAGGGCGGCAGCGCCGCCAGCTGCGGGTGCCAGCCGAAGCAGTACGCCTCCAGAAGAGAAGTGGAGGACCTGACCGGGCGGCAGTTCGGAGAGCTCACCGTTCTGCGCCGGGCGGAGAACGACGGACGGGGCAAGGTGCGCTGGCTGTGTCGGTGCAGCTGCGGCGGGGAAGTGACCGTGCGGGCCACCCAGCTCAAGAGCGGGAAGACCAGAAGCTGCGGCTGCAAAAAGCGCGGGGCGGCCTATAACCGCGCCGACCTGACGGGACAGCGGTTCGGACGCCTGACGGCGCTTTACCACGTGAACCGCCCGGACCGGGTGAAGGGCAGCTACTGGCACTGTCGGTGCGACTGCGGAAAGGAGCTGGACGTGTACGCCCAGAGCCTTCTCCGGGGCCTGAGCCAGAGCTGCGGGTGCTGGAACCGGGAGCAGAGCGAAAAGATGCACGACCACCTGCACTATCAGGATGACACCTGCCTGGAAATACTCAAAAACGCCTGCGCGGACACAGGCCGGAACAAGTCCGGTTTTCGCGGCCTGTTCCTGATGAACAACGGGAAGTACCGGGCGTCCATCACCTTCCGGGGGAAGCATTATAATTTGGGCCACTACGCCTCCTTCGAGCGGGCGGTGCAGGCCCGGCTGGACGCGGAGGAGAGTTTGCATCAGGGATATATCCAGGCGTTCCAGGCCTACGAGGCCAGAGCGGAGGCGGACCCGGCCTGGGCGGCGGCCAACCCGTTTTATTACGACGTACAGCGGACGGAGGGGCGCTTTTCCGTCAGCACCAACGCCTGAGGCGAGCAAGAGGAACAACGGCGAGACATGAAAGGCATTTACCGGTTCGCGGGCCACGCGGTGGAGATAAACTCCCTGTATCCCCAGGTGCACACCCTGTGCGGGGACTACCGGACGGAGGCGCGGCCGGAGCGGACCCTGACCGTCACCCCCGGCGACATCGCCGAGGAGCGGAGGCGGTCGGAGGAAGAGGGGCGCGGGGAGAGCCACGACGCCTATTTGGAGACGCTGGCCGTCTATCGGAAGATAGCGGAGAGCCTGATAGAGGAGAATATCCTGCTGTTCCACGGCTCCGCCGTGGCGGCGGACGGGACCTGTTACCTCTTCGCGGCGAAGAGCGGCACGGGAAAATCCACCCACGCCCGGCTGTGGCGGGAGCTTCTGGGGGAGCGAGCGGTCATGGTGAACGATGATAAGCCCCTTCTGGAGGTGGCCGCCGGGGGCGTGACGGTGTGGGGCACCCCCTGGGACGGGAAGCACCACCTGAGCCGGAACATGGCCGTGCCGCTGGGGGCGGTGTGCCTGCTGGAGCGGGGGGAGGAGAACGCCATCGAGCCGGTGAGCGCCCGGGAGGCGTGGCCGCTGCTCTGGCGGCAGACCTACCGCCCGGCGGAGGGGGAGAAGCTGCGGCGGACCCTGGCCCTGACGGACAGGCTGGCCCACAGCGTGCCCCTTTACCGCCTGCGGTGCCGACCGGAGATAGAGGCGGCCCGGATGGCCTACGAGACGATGAAGAAGGGGAAAAGACCATGAAGCTGAAGGACACATTCATCACCTACACCGCCAGCGGGGAACACACCATGGTGGCGACGGAGGGCTTTTCCGGCATAGTCCGGAGCAACAAGACGGCGGCGTTCATCATCGAGGCGTTGAAGGAGCCAACCACGGCGGAGGCGATAATTGATGCCATGGCGGCGAAGTACGACGCGCCCCGTGAGGTCATAGAGCGGGACGTGGCGGCGGTGCTGGAGAAGCTGCGCTCCATCGGGGCCATTGAGGATTGAGCCAAAGCTTTGAGGATGTGCTTGCCCGGAAGGGGAAGCTCATCTACACCGGAACGGGGTACAGCATGCTGCCCATGCTGCGGCCAAAGCGGGACCTGCTCATCATCGAGAGGCCGATCGGAGGGCTGAGACGGTACGACGTGGCGCTCTACAAGCGAGGCGGACAATACGTGCTCCACCGGGTGCTGAAAGCCCCGCCGGACGGCTATGTGCTCTGCGGGGACAACCAGTGGCGGCGGGAGTACGGCGTTCGGGAGGAGCAGATCATCGGAGTACTGACCGCCTTCGTCCGGGACGGGCGGGAGATACAGGTGACGGACCGGGGCTACCGGCTCTACGTCCATCTGTGGTGCGACCTGTTTCCGGTCCGGGCGGCGGCGCTGTGGTGCCGGGCCCTGCCCGGCAGGATAAAGAGAAAGATTAGACGGACCCTGGAAACGCTGGGAAATAGCGCCTGATAATCAGGCGGGAAGCCCCCGCCTGTGCAGGATATGGGACATGACAAATAACGGACTATGAAAGGAGAAAAACCATGAAGGAGAAGTACGAGAGCCCCGAAGTCGAGATCGTCGAAATTGACCGGGGGGGGGTAGACATTATTTTCGCTAGTAACCCGGGCTGCGATGGTGGCGTTGTCGGAGAATGCTAGCGAATGCTATTCTATCGGCGACTGTAATGGAATCAAAGGATAGAGAAACAAAATAAAGCAAAATATGAAAGGAGAAAGACCATGAAGGAGAAGTACGAGAGCCCCGAGGTGGAGATCGTCGAAATCGCCGGGGGGGGGTTAGACATTATTTTCGCTAGTGGAGCCGGTTGCGAGAATGGTCATGCCTCAGAATGCTAGTAAATGCTATTCTGTCGGCAACGGCTGTAATGGAATCAAAGGATAGAGAAATCGAATAAGAAAAAACATGAAAGGAGAAAGCCCCATGAAGGAGAAGTACGAGAGCCCCGAAGTGGAGATCGTCGAAATCGTCGGGGGGGGGTAGACATTATTTTCGTTAGTGTAGTCGGTTGCACGGATGCTCAAAATACAGCGGAATGCTAATGAATGCTGTTCTGTCGGCGGCTGTAATGGAATAAAAGATAATGTAAGTTTTCATTACCGGGGAGATAACAAACAGGAGGAAACAGTATGCGGCAGGTCGTTCCGCCGTTCTGGATCGTCCAAAAGATACTGGGGGAGCAAAAGAAAAACAAAGGGGCCCCGTGCCGATTGACCGTGCACTGTGTGCGCGTGGAGCGGCCAGAGGGGGTCCTGCTCTATCATACCCTGACCGGGGAACTGCTTCTGCTGACGAAAGAAGAGGCAGACAAGCTGTCCTGTCTGCCGGGCCCTGTTCCGGCGGCGCTGGGGGCGCTGGTCCCCCGGTGGTTCCTGCGCCCGGAGGGGACAGACGACGTGGCCCTGGCGGACCAGGTCCGGGCCATTGCGACGCGGTTCCGGAAAAAAGACGACGCACTGACAAGATACAAGATATTCACCACCACGGCCTGCAACGCCCGGTGCTTTTACTGCTTTGAGGCAGGCTGGAAAAACAGTACCATGTCGGAACAGGTTGCCCGGGATACGGCGAGTTACATCGTGAAGCACTGCGGCGGGAAGCCGGTCCACCTCCATTGGTTCGGTGGGGAGCCCCTGGTGAATGTGCGGGCCATTGATATCATCACGGACAGCCTGCGGGAGCATGGGGTGGAATTGCATTCCACCATGACCAGCAACGGCTATCTTTTCGACCGGAAGCTTGTGAAGCGGGCCAGGGAGGTCTGGGGTCTAGATATAGTGCAGATAACTCTGGACGGCACAGAGGAGGTCTACAACGCCCGGAAGGACTACGTGAACCCAGAGGGCAGTCCCTTTCAGCGGGTCCTCCGGAACATCGACCTGCTGCTGGAAGCAGACATCGGGGTCAATGTCCGGCTGAACATGGACGGAGAGAACGAGCGGGACCTGTACACGCTGATAGACCAACTGGCGGTGCGGTTCGGGGGCAAGTCCGGCTTTGGTATTCATTTGCTGGAGATACAGGGAAACTATGAAGGGGTCGATCCCCCTGATTATGTGGAAGAAGAGCTTCTCACCTACGCTGAAAAGCTCCGGTCGTTGCGGGTCTATGCTGAGAAAAAGGGCATTGCGGCCCGGCCGCCGCTGAGCCGTGGCTTCTCCATAAACGCCTGCAGGGCCGACAGTGACAGCGCTACCACTGTGACGCCGGAGGGGCGGCTGGGAAGGTGCGATTGCAGTAAGGATGGCGGAATCTGGGGGAGCATCTACTCTGAGGAGCGTGACGAGGGAGTGCTCCGCCAGTGGCGGGAGCGGAAGCCCCCGGAGGCAGCCTGCAAGACCTGCGCCATCTATCCACAATGCCTTCGGCTCAAAAAATGTCCTCACTTTGAACACTGCTTTCCCATAGATCGGGAGACACGGACAGACAGGCTCAGCCGGAACATTTTGGGAGCTTATGAGGACTGGAAAGCCTCCGGTCAAGCATGACCGGAGGCTTCGGTATAAGGAGGAAACGGTATGGTTCAAATCGCTCCGCCGATCAATCCGGCACAAAAGATACTGGGCCAGCAGAGAATAAATGAAGAGAACACGTACAGGCTGACCGCCCACTGTGTGCGTATCGAGCAGCCGGAGGGGGTGTTGCTATACCATACCCTGACGGGGGAAGTGCTCCTGCTGACGAAAGGGGAAGCGGATAAGCTCCGGGAATTACCAGGCCCTGTCCCGGCAGACCTGGGGGAGCTGGCCCCCAGGTGGTTTTTGCGCCCGGAGGGAGCGGACGACATGGCCCTGGCGGACCAGGTGCGCCAGATTGCGGAGCGATTCCGGAAAAAGGAGACCGCGCTGACAAAATACATCATCTTCACCACCATGGCCTGCAACGCCAGGTGCTTCTACTGCTTTGAGACGGGCTGGGAAAACAGCACCATGTCGGACGAAACTGCCCGGGCCACGGCGGCGTACATCATGAAGCATTGTGGCGGCAAGCCGGTCCGTCTGGGCTGGTTTGGAGGGGAACCCCTGGTGAACGCAAAGGTCATCGACATCATCACGGACCAGTTGCGGCGGCAGGGAGGGGCGTTTCACTCTGGCATGACTACAAACGGCTACCTATTCGACGAGGCGATGGTGCGGCGGGCAAAAGACGATTGGAATCTGCAGGAAGCGCATATTACCCTGGACGGCACGGAGGAGATATACAACGCCCGAAAGAATTATGTAAACCCGGAGGGCAGCCCCTTTCAGCGGGTCCTCCGGAACATTGGCCTTCTGCTGGATGCTGGTGTCCAAGTTAATGTCCGGCTGAACATGGACCGGGACAACGAGGGGGACCTGTACACGCTGATAGACCAGCTGGCGGAGCGCTTTTTAGGAAAACCTGGCTTCTGCGTTTATCTGGAGGGACTTCGAGAAAATACTGGGAGCGCCCCCCAAAGCTATACGGAGGAAGAACGCCGGGCCTACGCTGAAAAGCTCCGGTCACTGCGGGTCTATACAGAGAGTAAGGGCGTCGCGGAGAAGCAGCCATTGAGACGCGGACTCGTGGTAAATGCGTGTAAGGCGGACAGCGAAAAGTATACAGTTGTAACGACGGAGGGCAGACTAAGCCGGTGTGAATCATGCAGGGATGGTGCCGTCTGGGGCAGTGTATTCTCCGAAGAGCGGGATGAGGAAGTGCTTCGGCAGTGGAAAGAATTTAGACCGCCGGTGGAGGCTTGCAAGGACTGCGCCATTTATCCACAATGCTTCCGGCTCAAAAAATGCCCGAACTGGCCGGGACCCTGCTCACCCATCGAACGTGGAAATCGGGAGAACAGGTTCCGTCGGATGGTCCTGGGAGCTTATGAGGACTGGAAGGCCGCCGGTCATACCTGACCGGCGGTTCTACATAAGGAGGAAAGAGTATGCGGCAGATCGTACCACCCGTCAGCCTGGCGCAAATAATATTGGGCCAGCAGAAAAGGAGTGAGGGGGCCCCGTACCGGCTGACCACCCACTGTGTGCGGGTGGAGCAGCCGGAGGGGATGCTGCTGTACCACACCATGACCGGGGAGCTGCTCCTGCTGACAAAGGAGGAGGCGGGCAAGCTCCGGGAAATCTCCGGCCCCGTCCCGGCGGGCCTGGCGGAACTGGTCCCCAAGTGGTTCCTGCGTCCCGAGGGGGCGGACGAAATGGCCCTGGCGGACCAGGTCCGGGACATCGCCCGACGTTTTGCGAGAGACGACGGCGTTCTGACGGATTACCTCATCTTCCTCACCACGGCCTGCAACGCCCGGTGCTTTTACTGCTTCGAGGCGGGTATACAAAAGACCACCATGTCGGAAGAGACCGCACGGGCGGCGGGGGAATATATCGCGGCCCACCGGGGCGGCAAGCCGGTCCACCTGGTGTGGTTCGGGGGCGAGCCTCTGGTGAACGTGAAAGCCATCGACACGATCACCGGCGTTTTGCGGCGGCGGGGCGTGGAATTCCGCTCCCGGATGGACAGCAACGGCTATCTCTTTGACCAGGCGTTGGCCCGGCGGGCGAAAGACGACTGGGGGCTTTATATGGTACAGATAACCTTGGATGGCACAGAGGCGGTATACAATGCTCGAAAGAATTATGTAAACTCGGAGGGAAGTCCCTTTCAGCGGGTGATGCGGAACATCGGCCTGCTGCTGGACGGAGGTGTGCCCGTCGTCGTCCGTTTGAATCTGGACGAGGAGAACGGGGGGGACCTGTACGCCCTGGTAGACCAGCTGGCGGACCAATTTGGAGACAAACCCGGCTTTGCCATCCACTGCCGGGTGCTGATAGAGAACAAGGGCGTGGAGCCCATGGCCTACACGGAGGAGCAGCGCGTCTCTCTGGCGGACAAGGCCCAGGCCATGTGGGACTATCTGGACAGAAAGGGCCTGACTTGGAAGAGGCCTTTTCAGCATGGTGTTGCGCTCTACTCCTGCTGGGCGGACAATGTGAACGCCGCCACCATCACCCCGGAGGGGCGGCTGGGCCGGTGCGAGTCCCATATTGACAAAGGCCTCTGGGGCAGCGTGTTCTCCGATGACCGGGACGAGGCGGTGCTCCGCCGGTGGCGGGAGCGCCGGGAGCCGGAGGAGCTCTGCCGGACCTGCGCCCTCTACCCCCGGTGTGTCCGGCTGAAGGAGTGCGTGACCCGGACAGAGCGGTGCTCCCCCATTGAGCGGGCGGAAAT
>CANRNA010000010.1 GCA_947631805.1 uncultured Oscillospiraceae bacterium
TCCTCCACGCTGGATACGGACCGCAGGGCGGTCTTGAAGGGCACCCGCAGGGGGACGGAGATGCGGCCCAGTCTTACTTCGGTTATCTTCAAAGCTGTCTCTCCTCTCATTCACAGGCGGCGAAGGGCCCTGTCAGGCCCCCGGCCGCCCTATGCTCAGAGCTCCTGCCAGGACAGGACCTCCATATTCCGCTCGAATTCGCCATACCGCAGCCCCCGGTCCGCCGTCTCCAGCTCCCCCACCTGGTTGTCGTAGGGGTCGGCCCGCCAGTGGGCCTTCTCCACGGTGAAGGGGGCCTGGAACACCCGGTTGGCGGCCATGCGGCAGGGGTCTATGCAGCCGAAATAGAACCGGCGCCGCTCCTCGTTCCCGGCCCTGGCCGCCGACACGCCGTAGGACAGATCGGCGTACAGCCAGCCCCTGGCGGCGTCGTAGAACCTGGCCCAGTCGTGGGCGCCGCAGCTGTCCGGCTCGGCGGCAAGGCCGCTCTCCCACCGGGCGGGGATGCCCGCGCACCGGCACAGGGTGATGAACAGCAGCGCGAACACCCCGCAGTCCCCGGTCATGCTGCGGGCGCACTCCGTGGGGATATCCTCCAGGGAGAAATACCGGGGCATGTAGGTGTAGTGCATATTCAGGGTGATGTAGTCGTAAAACCGCCGGGCCTTCTCCACGGGGTCCGCCGCGTCTCCCGCCAGCTCCTCCGCCAGGGCGCGGATATAGGGGGTGAAGACGATGTGGGGGGCCTGCTCCGCCGTGTCGGCGGGGATGACCGGCCCCTGGACTGCCCCATAGCGGGCGGTGCGGGTATA
The DNA here is from genome assembly GCA_947631805.1 of uncultured Oscillospiraceae bacterium. Taxonomy (GTDB): domain Bacteria; phylum Bacillota; class Clostridia; order Oscillospirales; family Oscillospiraceae; genus CAJOIG01. Next base: position 813 of record CANRNA010000010.1, read on the forward strand.
GGAGTACTCCACGGAAAATTCGTGGTTGTCCGTCATGGTCTCCTCCCAGCATACCGTGCGCTGAGGGGCGTCCCCTGGGGCGACGCGCCCGCCCGGAGGGGATATGCTCTCGATGGTGATGTCGCTCTGCTCCCAGCTCTCCAGGGGGATGGGCAGATGGGCCCGGAGGAACATGCCGGGGGTGAAGAGGTCGTCGCGCAGCCGCAGGGAGGCCCGGACACGGATGCGCGCGCGAAGCTCCCCCTCCGCCTTCATCCGCTCCCTGTAACGGTCCAGAGGGTTCGCCGCCGGGGGCTCGCCCTCGATCCGGCGGGCGATATCGGGCAGAGACTTGCAGATGGAGTCCAAAAACCGGAGGAAGTACCGCGGCTCGCCGTCCACGTATATCCAGCGTATCTGCCCGGCGTCCACCAGGGCGTCAAATTCCCCGTCCGTGAAGTCGGGGATGCGCTCTCGCGCCATGGCCATGGCCTGGTCACGGGTGTAGGGGAAGTCCTCCGGCAGGCGGCTTATCAGCTCCCGCTGGACGGTGAGGCACCGGCGCATGGCCTGGGGCAGAGAGCCCTCCAGCCGCCGGTCTATCAGGCGGATGGCCCCGGCGAAATCGCCCCGGAGCTTCCGCCGCCGGATATCCTCCGGCAGGCCTGTGTTCAAATCGCAAAAGAGATCGTTCGGTCCCATGGCAGTTCTCCTTGTGGGGGGCAGCCCCTTATCAGTCGCTGAGCACGAAGTGGGAGAAGCGGAGCATCTCATACCAGTCGTCGGAGGCGAAGCACACGTTCTTCCCGTCCTCCAGCCGGGCGCCGGGGTAGAAGCTCTTGGAATAGGCCCGCTGATGCTCCCGGAAGCGTATCATCATCTCGAACCGGTCCGGCATGGGCACCGTGCAGTTTTTGGCGTTTCGCACCGCCCGCTCGGCCCCCTCCCGGATGGCCTTGACGGCCGCGTCCGGGTGGATGGACAGGGAGGCGCCGCCCAGCCCTTCGTTGACCGGTACGGTGGTGATGCCGGGGATGAGCTCCCTGGCAAAGTCGCACAGGGCCTTGTCCCCGGACAGGAACGCCACCGGCACGCCGTAGTACCCGGCGGTGTAGGCGTTCATCATAAACTCGCTCATCCGCACGCCGTTGAGCATGACGTGGTCGTTTTGCAGGTTCATGGTGTGGCTCAGGGGGTTGCCCCCGCAGGAGGCCCAGGCGTGGTAGCCGGTGAACAGCACCGCGTCATAGCTGTCCCGGTCCAGGCCGCTCATCATGCTCAGAGGGTCGCCGGTCCAGCCCCGGAGGATGCGGGCGCTCTCCGGCAGGGCGGCGGGCTCTATGTTCCGGGCGGAGTCGTGGGCGTCCCGGACCAGCAGGGCGTCGGCCCCGGCGGCCAGCGCGCCGTCACAGGCCGCGCGGACCTCCCGGGTCATCTGTTTCTGGAAGGGGGTGTAGTCCATGGGGGTGGAGCGCTCTGTCTCCGCCCAGCTGGCGATGCCGCAGGTGCCCTCGATATCCGCGCTGATGAATACTTTCATGTCACATTGTCCCTTTCTTTTATTCTATCCCGTCGATGATGACGGCGGTCCGGTCGTCCATCCAGCCGTCGCTTTGGAAGGCCATGGCCCTGGCGAGGAGGGTCTCGCTGTCCATGGCGCACAGCGCCTCCTCCCCGGCGGCGGAGAGGAACGGGTCTAACCCGTCCGTGCACAGGAGCACCCTGTCGCCCGGCCGGAGGGGGATGACGCCCATGCGCAGAAAATCCATGGCGCCGCTCTGCCCTGTCCACACCCCGTAGCCGCAGGGGTGCCGGGCGTTGTTGCAGATGTGCGCGCGTATCTCGTGGGCGGAAAACTCCCCCCGGTGGTCGTGGACGGCTCTCGTCTGGGGTTCGGTGAACGGGAGGGCATGCCCCTGGGAGAACACGATGCCGTTGGAGTCCCCCACATAGGCGTAATGGAGGCTGTCCCCCTCCGCCAGTACCAGCACCCCCACGGTGCCGGGGAGAAAGTCGGAGGGAAGGCCCTCGTTCCCACGGGCCACGGCCCCATTGCCCGCCTCTACGGCGGCCAGCAGCCGCGCCTGGGGCTCTCCGCCGTCCGGTGCCGTCAGCACGGCGCTGGCGGCCTGGGCGAACCGCTCCGCTGCCATTCGGGCGGGGCTGGGATCGGGGTAGCGCCCGTTTTTCCGGTCCCTGGTGACCCCGTCCAGCACCAGCGCCGCGCCCCGGGCCTCGTCAAACCAGAAGAGGTCCTCGTTGGGCTTGTCGGCGTAATGGGTGTTGCGGCGGGTGTCGCCGATCATGGTAAAACGCATAGTCGTTGAGCCTCTTTTTTCAAAAATGCCCGCTCAAAACAGGCTGCCCACGGCGGTCATCTTTTCCGCCAGGTCCTGCCGGAAACCGGCGTGACCGGGGTCCAGGCTGTTCACGACCACCCCGTCGCTGCCATTTTTGGCGGTGGAGTGGACGTACAGGCCGTCCCCCATATACAGGGCCACGTGGCCGGGGAAGAACAGCAGGTCCCCGGGGCCCATCCGGTCCCGGTCGATGGCGCGGATGGGGTAGCCGTCCCGGATGGAGGCGTCCCGCCAGATGGTGACGCCGCTGAGCCGGTAGGCCATGAAGGCCAGCCCCGAGCAGTCGATGCCCAGGGGGGTCTTGCCGCCCCACAGGTAGTGGGCGTCCTTGTAAAGGAGCGCCGCGGCGACGATGCGCTGCCGCAGCGCCTGCTCCGTGTCCGGTCTGGCGATATCGAAGAGGAAGCCCGTTTTGGTATAGCCCTCCCGGCCGTCGGGCAGGGATACCCGCTGCCAGCCGTCGCCGTCGGGCTCGCCATGGACGGCCACCGTCGCCCCCCGGAGGAGCTGGGCGACCTGCCAGCCCTGGACACGGGGCTCAGAGCGGACGGAGCACACCCCCCGCAGGACGGTCCTGCGCCTGAGCGCCTCCCAGCGGGCGGCGTTGCCCTCCCCCACGATCAGGGCGTCGGCGGGGGCGTAGCCGGTGTAGCCGTAATCGGTCCTTACCTGATACCACCCTGGGGCGGTGTCATCCAGCAGCTCCACGGTCCAGCCCAGCAGCGCCTCGTCCGCCAGCTCACACTGGGCGCTGGGCCGCAGATACAGCGGGCAGACGGGGGATGAAACGACAGCGTGCATAGCGCGTCCTCCTTCTCGGTTCTCGCCTGTATTTTACCACGGCCGCCGCTCCACGGCAACACAAAAACGACAAAAGCGCGGCGCGTTGTCCGCCGGTCCGGGCGGATTTTTTGTCCCGTATCTCTTGCGTTCAAGGGGAAAGTAATTTATTATATAGAGGGGAGGGATAACCGTGAAGAGAAAGGGGTTTTTACGGTCAAAGACCGTGCGGGAGGAGCTGCACCGCAAGAGGGCCGTGGCGGCGGTCTATTTCGTGCTGCGGGCGCTGGTCATTCTCATGATGGTCCTGCAGATATTCAACAGGAACTATGAAAACGTGTTCCTGTGCGCGCTGACGCTGGTGCTGTTCATGATGCCTGCCATCGTTGAGAGGCGGTTTCGCATCGACCTGCCCGACACGCTGGAGATCATCATTTTGCTGTTCATTTTCGCCACGGAGATATTGGGGGAGATACGCTCCTACTACACCTCCTTTCCCGGCTGGGACACGGTCATGCACACCCTGAACGGTTTTCTCTGCGCGGCGGTGGGCTTTTCCCTGGTGGATATGCTCAACCGCAACGAGCGGTTCTCCCTGTCCCTGTCGCCGGTGTTCCAGGCCATCGTGGCCTTTTGCTTTTCCATGACCATCGGGGTGCTGTGGGAGTTTTTCGAGTGCGCCATGGACGTGTTCTTCCTCAGGGACATGCAGAAGGACGCGATATTGGACGTCATCTCCACGGTGGCCCTGGACCCCACCGGGGGGAACACCCCCGTCATCATCCGCGATATCCAGGACGTGATAGTTGTAGCGGGCGGGAAGCAGATACCCCTGGGCCTGGGGGGCTATCTGGATGTGGGCATCCGGGACACCATGAAGGACCTGTTCGTGAACTTCATCGGCGCGACGGTGTTTTCCTTCATCGGGTATTTCTACCTGATAGGCCGGGGCAAGGGCCGCTTCGCCCGGCGGTTCATCCCCCAGGTGCTGGCCGATATGCCGGAGGACGGACAGGTGAAGTGACGCCGCCGGAGCGACAAGAAAATATGCCGTGCCGCCGTGGGCCTGTGGGCCCCGGCGGCACGGCAGTCTGTCAAAGAACTCCCCCAGCAGCGCGTGAGCGCACCGCTTTTGCTGTGGAAGGTCAAAATTCTATTTCGCAGTACTCGAAGGCGTTGACCACCGTGGTGTCGCCGTAGTGGTCTATCTGGGGGATGTCGTGGCCGTAGGTGCGGTGGATGTGGCCGTGGACGTGATACCGGGGCTTATATTTGTCCAGCAGCGGCCCGAAGCACATAAAGCCCCGGTGGGAGAGGGTGTCGAAGTCGTTCAGGCCCCGGATGGGGGCGTGGGTGAGCAGGATGTCGAAGCCCTTGTGCCTGTGGAGTTGCCAGGTCAGGCGGCGGATGCGCCGGGCCATCTGGCGCTCGGTGTACATGCACTCCCCCGGCCTGTAGCGGTAGGAGCCTCCCAGGCCCAGGATGCGCACCCCGTTGTGGACGATGATCTGGTCCTCGGCGCAGGTGCACCCCTCCGGCGGGGCGGTGAGAAATTCGTCGTCGTGGTTGCCCCGGACGTATATGACCGGGCAGTGGGCCATGGTCACGAGAAATTCCAGATAGGTCCGGCGCAGGTCGCCGCAGGCCAGTATCAGCTCATAGCCATCCAGAGCCCCAGGCGTATAGTAGTCATAGAACTTTTTCGCGGGTACGTCGGAAACGGCCAGTATACGCACGGGACCACCTCGTTTCTCTGATTTGCGGGGATGGGTCTGCTGATAATTGCTTGTCGTTTTGCCGCCTGCGGCAAGGGGAGACTTATTTCTCTTGCTAACGGGGTCCCCGCACGGACCCAGCGAAGCGGTCCGGGTGGGGAGGAGGAGAAACAAGGGAAATACTCGAGCCTTGCCGCTTGCGGCAAGGGGAGACCTATTTCTCTTGCTAACGGGGTCCCCGCACGGACCCAGCGAAGCGGTCCGGGTGGGGAGGAGGAGAAACAAAGGAAATACTCGAGCCTTGCCGCTTGCGGCAAGGGGAGACCTATTTCTCTTGTTTCGACGTCATGACACCAGCGATGCCGACGGTGGCCTTGCCCGTGTCGGTCAGGTCCTCGTAGGCGGGGATGGAGCCGGTCACGTTCTCGTTCAGCCAGCACATGTCGATGATCTGCTCTGGGCTCAGGGACTGGCCCTTGCCCAGCACCGGGTGCCCGGCCTGGTCGTAAAGGGGGCCCCGGAAGGGCTCGCATATACCGGCCCGGATGCTCTTTTCCAGCAGGCCCGCCAGCTTCCGGGTGCTGTCGGGGAGTTTGTCGGAATAGCGCATCTCCACCACCCCGGCGCTCATGCCCCAGTAGTAGTTCAGAGCCTTGCTGCTGCCGGTGTACTCGTTTTGGAAGGCCTTGGAGCGGATGCGCCGGATGAGGGCCTCGTAGTACGTGCCCCACTGGCACAGGGGCATGGCCAGGTTCAGCGGTCCGTTCTCCGTGATGACGGACAGGCCGAAGGGGCTCTTGCCCCGGTCGGCCAGACGGGCCAGGTCCTGGGAGGAGATGAGCCGGATGTCCCGGTCGGTGAGCCGCTTGGCGGCGGCCTCCACGCCTCCCACGGAGGACCACTCCAGATATACCCTGGCACGGGGATTGGCCGTCTGCACCCCCAGGGCGAAGGCGTTGATGCCCGCCACCTGGCCGAAAATGGGGTAGTCGCAGATATAGCCTACGTTCTCGCTGCCGCACAGGGTACCGGCGATGACCCCGGCGATGAACTTGGCCTCGTACATCCTGGCGTAGTAGGTGCGGATATAGCGGTGAGACATGTTCAGCGAGCAGTTGAGCACGGTGATCTTGGGATGGTCCACCGCCGCCCGGAGGCTGGCGGGCAGGAGCCGGGGGGAGGTGGTGAAGATGACGGAGCAGCCGTCGGCCACGGCCTGCTCGATGACCTCGCCCGGGTCCGCGTCCAGGGCGTTGAGGTAGGCCGCCGTCTCTATCTGGTCGCCGAAGACCCGCTGCACGTGCTCCCGGCCCAACTCATGGCCGTAGGTCCAGCCGGAGAGGGCGGGGTTCTTGTCGTGGATGAAGGCCACCTTGAGGGGCTTTTCTGTCCGGGGCAGGACCTTGGACAGCAGGCCCTCGGGCTTTTCCGCCTCGGGGGAGAGCTTCACGTCGATGGGGGTCTCCTCCTGCTGGAGGGTTATCTCCTCCCACACCTGGGCCACGGAGCGTTTTATCTCCGCGGCGCTCTTCTGGCGCAGGCTTTGATAGCCGAAGACCTCCATGTAGGCCAGCATGGCGTCGCCCACGGTGGAGGTGAGGCGCTTGCCGCCGTTGGCCTCGTAGGCCTGGCGGAAGTAGCAGAAGGCGGCGTGGAAGGCCATGCGGTCGTCGTCGGACCACATCTCGCCCACGCTCTTGCCCAGAAGCTGCTGGAGCCGGGCATAACTGCCGGGCTTGGAGAATTCCAGGTAGTTCACCCGGCTGGACCGGTAGAACTCCACAAACTCAAAATAGACCGCCGTCTCCCGGTCGTCCCGGGGCTCGGGGAGGATGCGGGTGACGTGGGCGTCCACGCTCTCCGCGCCGAAGAAGCGCAGGACGCTGACCCGCTTGTTGCCCTCCTCTACGTAGTAGCGGTTCATATATTCGTAGACCTTGATGGGGTCCCGGATGCCCTCGTCCAGATGGGCCATGCACAGGGACTGCCATTTCTCGGCAAACTCCGTGTCGAAGCTCATCAGGGGCATGAAGTTCCGGGCAAAGGCGTTGGTGCGCATAGCCGTGCGGGTGCCCACGATGAATTCCATGGGTATTTGAACGATCCCCAGGTCCACGCCGCCGGAAAAGCGCTCCGCCGGGAGGAAGGCGTCCAGGGCCGGGGGATAGGGGTGCTGCCCGGCGGAGACACAGCGGCGGAATTCCTTTTGCGCCAGCTTTTGGGCGTCGGTGTAATAGGGAGTGAGCATGCGCTGTCATATCCTTTCAGGGTATAGAGTGTAGGTATTCAAGGGATCATTGTACCCTATTCCCCCCGACGGACACAAGAGGGAATATAGCCAAAAAGCCCCCGGAAAACCGGGGGCTTTTCGCGGTTATGAACGATAAAAACCGGGTCATTCCAAGGGGAAGGTGACCTCCCAGGGACCCTGGACCGGGTCGGAATGGATCATGAACCAGCCGCAGAGAGTCAGCGCCGCCGCCTCGTCCGGCGACACATCGAAGATGAAGTCTTCGCAGACCATCCTGTGGTCACCGACATATTGGGGGCTCCGGGCCCAGGCGAAGATGTCGCCCTCGTCCATCCCGTCCTCCGGCGCCTCGGCAAGATACACGATGCCGCTGGTCCCTGAATCGGTGCGGATCTGCACATGGAGTTTGCCGTCGATCCAGCCGAGGCCGCTCACTTCCGCGCCGGGGCATATCTCCACGATGGTCTGGCCGAGGGGCAGGCAGTCTATGGTGCGGTCGGCGAACTGCTCCTTGTCCGCGTTGAAGAAGGATGCCTCCATAGACACGGTGTCGGCCGCCTCGCCCACTGCCGACAGATCCACGCCCTGGACGGGGGTGTCCTGCAGGGCCGTATGGCCGGATAACTCCCAGAGACGGAACGTCACCTTGCCGGGCTGGATGAGGGTGCCGTCCAGGGGGGCCAGTTGGGTGAGAAAGACGGCGGTGCGGGTGTCCTCGTCGTAGTCCTCCAGCGCGCAGGTGCCGCCCACGACGGAGGCGTCGAAGCCCTTTTTGATGTCGTAGCTGTCGCAGAGATCGAGTGTGTCGTCGAAAAGGTCCCCCTCCAGGTCGGTCATGGCGATGCGGATATAGGCGGTGTTGTTCTCGATGACAGCGCTGTCCACGGTCATGCGCACACCATTTTTCTCGCATGTCTCGTTCACGGGTTTCAGGCTCTGGGCCATGGCGGGGGACAGGGCGTACATGATGGTATAGCCCATGTCGGTGTAGGCCACCGCCAGAGCGGGCACGGCCAGGACCATGCACACCGCCAGCACCGCGGCCATGACCCCCAGCCAGCGGGCGGTGCGGCGCCGCCGGACGGGGGCGTCCCCGTCGGCCAGGAAGCGGTCGTTCACGTCGTTCAGAGCGTCGATGATATTTTCTGCTTTCACAGCAGTTCCTCCTTTTCAAGAAAGGCCCGCAGCCGGGCCCTGGTCCGGGCCAGCATGGACTTCACCTTGCTCTGGGAGAAGCCGTAGCGGGCGCAGATGGCGGCGATGGGGTCCATGTACCAGTACCGGCGCAGAAATACCCGCCGCTCCCTGTCGGGCAGAGCCTCCAAAAACCGGTCCAGAGCCTCCGTCAGGGCGGCGGCCTCCGCCGTCCGGACCGGGTCGCTCCCGCCGGGGAGCACGCTATCCAGCTCCTCCAAGGCCAGCTCCATCTGCCCGCCGCCCCGCTTTTGGGCGTCCCGGGCCCGCCATATCCCAATGGCGGCCCGGCGGGTGAGCTTGGCAAGGTAGGTGCGCAGCGTCTCTGGCCGGTGGGGCGGTATGGAGCCCCAGGCGGCCATCCAGGCGTCGTTCACCGCCTCGTCCACGTCCCGGTCGTCCGGCAGGATGCGGCCCGCCACGGCCCGGCAGTAGGGGCCGTAGGCCGCCTCCGTCTCGTCCAGAGCGCGCTCCGAGCGGGCGAAGTACAGCGCCAGTATTTCTTGGTCCTTCACGGACATCCACCTCCTTCGTATACGGGGTCCCGCACTCCTATACTGGCCAAAAAAGCGAAAAGGTCGCACAAAGAGAAAAAAATATCTCCAAAAAAGAAAAGGCCCCGGTCGGGGCCTTTTCGTGTGCGGGTTGTCCTCAGAGCATGGACAGATAGAGCTGGGCGTACTCGAAGGCCCAGTTGTCGCAGCTGTAGTCCACGGCCATGGCCTGCTTGATGAGCCCGGCCAGGGCCTTCTTGTCCTGGTACACGCCCAGGGCCCGGCGGACGGCGTCGGCCATGTCGTCCCCGTCCATGCGGGAGAAGGAAAAGCCCGTGCCCTCCCCGGTGTACTGGTTGTAGGGCTGGACCGTGTCCCGCAGGCCGCCGGTCTCCCGGACGATGGGCAGGGTGCCGTAGGCCATGGCGATGAGCTGGGAGATGCCGCAGGGCTCGAACCGGGAGGGCATGAGGAAGAAGTCGCACCCGGCGTAGATGTGGTGGCTCAGGTCGTCGTCGTAGCCTATCCAGGCGCAGGCCCGGCCGGGGTGGCGCTCCTCCAGGCCCCGGAGCCAGGACTCATATTTCCGGTTGCCGTTGCCCAGCAGGATGAACGCGCAGTCATTTTCCCACAGGAGCTTGTCCATCACCGCCATCACAAGCTCCAGGCCCTTTTGCTCCACCAGCCGCGTGACCATGCCGATGAGGGGCCGCTGGGGGACGGGCTCCAGGCCAGTCTCCTCCATGAGCGCGGCCTTGCAGACGGCCTTGCCCGCCAGCTTGGAGGCGGTGAAGTTGGCCGGGATGCGGGGGTCCTTGCCGGGCCGCCAGACGGTCTTGTCGATGCCGTTGACGATGCCGGTCACGTCGCCCCGCAGGCTCAGAACCGGGTCCAGGCCCTCCCCGTACTCCCAGGTGCATATCTCCCGGGCATAGGAGGGGCTGACCGTGTTCACCCGGTCGGCCATGACGCAGCCCGCCTTCAAAAAGGCGGCCATGCCGTACCGCTCCATGAGCCCTAGGCACCCGTCGGGGATGGACAGGTAGTCCTGGACAAAGTCGAACTTGCACAGGCCCTGGTAGGCGATGTTGTGGATGGTGAGCAGGGTCTTCGTCTGGCCCAGGGGGGAGTCTATGTACTGGGTCTTCAAAAGCAGGGGCAGCATGCCGGTGTGCCAGTCGTTGCAGTGGATGACGTCGGGGATGAAGTCCAGGCGGAACAGGCTCTCCAGCACCGCCCTGGTGAAGAAGGCGTACTGCTCCCCCTCCCGGTCGGGCATATAGATGGGCCCGCCGAAGTATTCCTCGTTTTCAATGAGCCAGATGGTGACCCCGTCCAGCATCAGCCGGTTCACGCCCACGAACTTGCTCCGCCAGCCCAGGGACACGTAGAAGCTGAAGAGATACTCCACCCGGTCGCCGTATTTGTCCTTGATGACGCGGTGATAGGGGACCATCACCCGGGCGTCCATGCCCAGCTTGTTCAGATACTTGGGGAGCGTGCCCACCACGTCGGCCAGACCGCCGGTCTTGGCCAGAGGGGCGCACTCGGAGGCGGTGAGCAGCACCCGGACCGGACGGTCCAGGCCCTTTTCCCCGGCCAGGGCGGCCAGCTGGTTTTTCAAGTCTTTGATCTGCATGTGTTCTTCTTCTCCTCCTCAAATGCAAAATATTGCGCCGACAGGGGCGGCAGGGCCAGATGGGCCCGGTGAGAGAATTCGCGGAAGTCCTCGGCCTCGTAGCGGATATCCGGGAGCTGGCTGCCCCAGCCGCCGAAGCGGGTCTCGTCGCTGTTGAGCAGGGGGGTGAGCTTCCCGGCGGCGGGCAGGCCGATGACGAAATCGTCGTAGTACACAGGGGTGAAGTTGCACACGCACACGATGGGGAGGCCCTTCTTCCGGCCCCGGCCCTTTTTGGGCCAGCGGATGAAGGCGATGGAGCTCCTGTCCCGGTCGTCGGGATTCAGCCAGGTGAAGCCCTCCCAGCTGTCCTCGATCTGCCACAGGGCGGGCTGGGACACGTAGAGATTGCCCAGGGCGGCGGTGTAATCCTGCATGGCCTTGTGCTTGGGGTAATCCAGCAGGAACCAGTCCAGCTGCTGCTGGTAGTTCCATTCGATGAAGTGGGCGAACTCCCCGCCCATGAAGGTGAGCTTTTTGCCGGGGTGGGCGAACTGGTAGCCGTACAGGGCCCGGAGGGAGGCGAACTTGTCCTCGTAAAGCCCGGCCATCTTCTGGACCATGGAGCACTTGCCGTGGACCACCTCGTCGTGGGAGTAGGCAAGGATGTAGTACTCGGAAAAGGCGTACATCATGGAGAAGGTGAGCTTGCCGTGGTTGTCCCGGCGGAAATAGGGGTCCAGCTTGAAGTAGTCCAGGGTGTCGTGCATGAAGCCCATGTCCCATTTGAAGGTGAAGCCCAGGCCCCCGTCGTCGATGGGGGCGGTTATCCTGGGATAGGCGGTGGACTCCTCCGCCACGGTGAAGGCGCCGGGGCACCGGTCCGCCACGGCGGCGTTGAGCTGCTGCCAGAAGCTCACCACGTCGTAGTTGATGTTGCCCCCGTCCTTGTTGGGCACCCACTCCCCGGCCTTGCGGCCGTAGTCCAGATAGAGCATGGAGCTGACCGCGTCGCAGCGCAGGCCGTCCACGTGGTATTGCTCCAGGAAGAACAGCGCCGAGCTGATGAGAAAGCCCCGCACGTCGGGACTGGCGTAGTCGAACACCAGAGTGCCCCACTCCGCGTGCTCCCCTATCCGGGGGTCGGCGTATTCATACAGGGGCGTGCCGTCGAACCGGGCCAGGCCGTGCTCGTCCCGGGGGAAGTGGGCCGCCACCCAGTCGATGATGACCCCTATGCCCGCCTGGTGGAGGGTGTCCACAAAGTCCATGAAGTCCTGGGGGGTGCCGTAGCGGCTGGTGGGGGCGAAGTAGCCCGTCACCTGATAGCCCCAGCTGCCCACGAAGGGGAACTCGGTGATGGGCATCAGCTCCACATGGGTATAGCCCATCTCACGGCAGTAGTCCGCCAGGATGGGCCCTATGCGCTTGTAGTTGGGGAAGGTCTCCTCCGGCTCCACCCGCCAGGAGCCCAGGTGTACCTCGTAGATGTTCATGGGCTCGGCGCGCCATTTCCGGGCGGGCCGGGCCTTCATCCACTTCCCGTCGCCCCACTTCCGCTCGGGCAGCTCCCATACCTTGGAGCCGGTGGCCGGGCCGGTCTCGGCGTGGAAGGCGAAGGGGTCGGCCTTCAGAATGACCCGGCCGTCCGGCCCGGTGACGGCGTATTTATACACCTGCCCGTGCTGGGCGGCGGGCACCTGGGCAGACCAATAGCCCTCCCAGTCCCGGGTCATGGGCGCGGCGGACGCGTCCCAGTAGTTGAAATCTCCCACCACGGAGACGGCCTGGGCATTGGGCGCCCACACCCGGAAGAGGTAGCCCTCGTCCAGCTTGTGGCAGCCCAAAAAGTCCTGTGCCCGGTATGTACAGTCGTTCAAAACGCTCATTGCGACTACCCCCGTTCTTGTTTCTCTCTCTATCATAAACCATCCGGGGGTGATTTTCAATAATTGACAGCGCCGGAAAGATATAATAAAATATAAAAAATGCCGGAAAAATCCTCAGAGGGGGAAAATATCCGCGGCGGAGACCTCGAAGGCCAGCCGCTGAAAGCTCTCTCCGTCGATGACCTTGGTGTACTCCCGGCTCTGGAGACGGCCCCGCACCGCCAGCTGGGTCCCCACGGGGGCGTCCGCCACGTCCCGTGCCTGCTGGCCCCAGGCGATGACGGGGATGTAATCGCTGCGGCGGTAGCGGCGGGCCACGGCCAGGATGATGTCGCATATCTCCCGGCCCATGGGGGTCACCCGGAGGGTGGGCTCCTTGCAGACGGCGCCGGTCAGGGCGATGTGGTTTTCGTCTCCCCCCTCTCCGGGGGCTATCTCCCTGGCGAAGATGGTCAGCACCAGCCGGTTGCCCACGCCGCTTTTGTTGTTGAACGAGCGGAGCTCTCCCGTGATGCGCACGGGTCCCGCCTCCAGCAGACCGCCGGAGGGGAGCAGGGACTCCCTGGCAACGATGTTCACCGTGTCGGCGGTGCCGCTCAGACGGCGGGTCCGGAGGGGAAAGGTGAAAAACCGGATGCCCCGGCTCTCATGGGAATAACGGGGGAGGGCGGTGACCGTGCCGCACAGCTCCGCCCGGTTGGTGGCAAAGACCTCGTCCATTAGACGCACCTCACAAGCGTTGATGGTCCAATTTATGAGCCGGGCCGGGCGGTTATGAAAACAAAATACGCGGGGCGCCTGTCCCGCCTGAGGAGGATACGCTATGGAACTGAACGAGATACTGCGCCGGTGCGACCACACCCTGCTGCGCCAGGACGCCACCATGCAGGAGATACGCGCTCTGTGCGACGAGGGCATCCGCTACGGGGTGGCCTCCGTGTGCATCCCCCCCTGCCACGTGGCGGGGGCCAAGCGCTATGTGGGGACCCGTCTGCCCATCTGCACGGTCATCGGCTTCCCCAACGGCTACAACACCACCGCCGTCAAGGTCCACGAGGCCCGGGACGCCATCGCCAACGGGGCCGCAGAGATAGACATGGTGGTGAACCTGGCCATGGTGAAGGACGCCTGCTGGGACGACGTGCTCCGGGAGATCGTGGCCCTCCGGGACGCCACCGCCGGGCACATCCTGAAGGTCATCATCGAGACATGCCTGCTGACGGAGGAGGAGAAAAGGCGGATGTGCGAGGTCGTCAGCTCCTCCGGCGCGGACTATATCAAGACCTCTACCGGCTTTTCCACCGGCGGGGCCACCAGGGAGGACGTGAAGCTGCTGCGGGAGTGCTGCGGCCCCCACGTGAAGGTGAAGGCCTCCGGCGGCATCAAGACCCTCCAGGACGCGGAGGATTTCATCAGCCTGGGGGCGGACCGCCTGGGCACCAGCCGTATCGTGAAGCTGGCGGTGGAGATGGAAAACGCCCCGGCTCCTGCCCAGACGCCGGAGGCCCCCGCCGAATACTGACGCGGCACCGGGAGATTTTTCCCCGGCCTGGAAAAAACAGACTTGACAAAGGGGCCGGGGGCTGGTATAGTAATCAGGCACAAAGCAGGACGCAGTGGTATCCGTCCTCGCCCGGCCGCCCAGAGCGCGCCGCGGCCGCAGACCGTTTTTTCCCGGCTGGCCGGGGAGATGAGCGTTCATGCGCGGATACGTCCTGTATCCGCGCTTTTTGTGCGACGAAACACAGGGAGGTGCTCTGGCAATAGCGAACATGACTCATCCTCTCAACGAGGACATCCGGGAGCCGCAGGTGCGCCTGATCGGCGATGACGGAGAGCAGCTGGGGATCATGTCCTCGGAGGAAGCTCTGAATATCGCCCAGGAGCGGGACATGGACCTGGTCATGATCTCCCCGGCGGCCAAGCCGCCGGTGTGCAAGATCATGGATTACGGCAAGTACCGCTTCGAGCAGGCCAAACGGGAAAAAGAGGCCAAAAAGAATCAGCATGTCATCGAGGTCAAGGAGATACGTATGTCGCCCTCCATCGGCGACAACGACTTCATGGTCAAGCTCCGCAACGGCCAGAAGTTCCTGGCCGAGGGCGACAGGCTGAAGGTGACGGTGCGCTTCCGCGGCCGTGAGATGGCCCATACCGACCTGGGGAAGCAGCTTTTGGAGCGGTTCGCCGCCGAGTGCGCCGAGATAGCCAAAGTGGACAAGGGAGCGAAGCTGGAGGGCCGTCTTATGACCGAGTTCCTCTCGCCCAAGGCCCAGGCCCCGCAAAAGAAACAGCAAAAGCAAGAAAAAGCAAAGGAGACGAACTGAGATGCCGAAACTGAAGACCCACAGCGCTTCCAAAAAGCGCTTCTCCCTGACCAAGAACGGCAAGGTCAAGCGTGCCCACGCCTTCAAGAGCCATCTGCTCAACGGCCACGGCAAGACCACCAAGCGTAAGCGCGGCCTGCGCAAGGGCGCCTACGCCGACAGCACCAACGCCGCTACCGTCAAGCGCATGATCCCGTACAAATAAGGAGGACAACGAAAGATGGCACGTATCAAGGGCGCGATGATGACGCGCAAGAGAAGAAATAAGATCCTCGGCATGGCCAAGGGTTATTGGGGCAGCAAGTCCCGTCACTATAAGATGGCAAACCAGGCCGTGATGAAGAGCCTGCGTTACGCCTACGTGGGCCGCAAGCAGCGCAAGCGCGATTTCCGCCAGCTGTGGATCGCCCGCATCAGCGCCGCCTGCAAGCTCAACGGCATGAACTACTCCCGCTTCATGCACGGCCTGAAGGTGGCTGGCATCCAGATGAACCGGAAGATGCTCTCCGAGACCGCGATCAACGACCCCGCCGCCTTCACCGCCCTGGTGGAGAAGGCCAAGGCCGCCCTGTGAGCGGACAGAACAAATAAAGCCCAGGGCGCCCCTCCCGACGGAGGGGCGCCCGTGACAGTATCCGGCGGGATGGAAGGACAGCGGATGGCCGTGGGCCATCCGCTGTGCGCATAGATGCTATAATTTTTATCACGCCCTCTGCCGCCGGGCCCAGCTCCGGATGGCAAAGGGGACGCACACAAGGCCTATCAGCACCGGGATGGTGATAAGCAGATAGGGCATCCAGATACCTTTTCCAAAGAGGTGAAACACGTTCATCTGGAAAAGGTCGGTGGGGGTGCCCACCATGGGGATGAACTGGGACGCATTCTGCGCCCAGACGGGCAGATAGCGGGCAAACAGGTCCGGCACGTAGATGAATGCCAGGCTGAGGACCAGGGACAGGACGTTGTTCTTCACCAGGGCGGACATGAGCATGACTATCCCCGCGTAGCCGACGACGCCCAGGAACGCGAAGGCCAGTTCAAAAAGCTCCGCTTGCAGCATGTTCCAGGGGGCCACGGCCAGAATTTTTATCATCTGGATGGGCATGTCCCATCCCTTTGTGCCCAGGAATATAAGCTGCAGCAGGACCTTCCCGCCCGCAATGAGCGCATACAGTTCTGCCGCGAAGGCAAAGCCGCTGAGGACCTTGACACGGGCCAGCTTTTTCCAGCCGTATTTGGTGGTGTGCAGCAGGGGCGCGGTGCTGTTGTGCCACTCCCCGGAGAAGATGAACGCCAGGACGATGGCCAGATAGGGCGCCATTTTCGACAGCATCGGCAAAGAATTGCTCAAAACGTACTGCCACCCCTGTATCCATTCGTACCGCCACGGTGTCTTCATCTGACTGTCCATTTTCTGGAGCATTTCTGCGTCCTCGTCGGTCAGCAGATAGTTCTGCACGTTGCCCTCTAGGGTGTGCTCCAGGTAATCCTGCCGTCGCGTATAAAAATCAGTCAATTCTTCCGTATCTACATAGTGGATCAGCGGTTGATACTGCTGTTGGTCGTTGTCCTTTAATTCCGGATATAGTCTATTGAGAAACGATGATGCTACCGTCCAGTCGTACATGGATTGAAGCTGTTGAGGCGGTTCCATGGTCTGGAAATCTTTCACCATCTGCTGGAACGCCTCGTCCGTCCAGAAATCGCCGTATTTATCCGATTGGGCTTGATAGTCCCGGATGGCGGAATAGCCGTTGAAGTTGTTGCTGTATAGATTGGTCGGGTCCTCCCCCGGCGTGCCGAAATAGGTCCACTGATAGGAAATAAAACCTGTATATATGATGCAGTAAAAGAAGCACAGCAGCACACATATCCACACCCTGGGTGTCCGCCACAGCCTTTTATGTTCCAAAACAAACAGTTCCATGTGTCACGCCTCCTTCGCGCCGAAATAATAGAGATATGCGTCGTCCAGTATGGGGTCGCAGGCCACCGCCTCCGGCGAGGGCTGTTCGTCGGAGATGATGCGCAGAACCACGTTGTCCCCCTCGTGCCGGTAGTTGGCCACGGTGAAGTCCTCCAGCCACAGCCTTGCCTGCCCGCCGGGCACCGACAGCTCCCATACCTTGCCCTTCACCTGGCCCGCCAGTTCCTCCACCGTCCCGTGGGCGATGAACTGTCCGGCGTTCATGATGAACACCTCATCCGCGATGGCCTCCACGTCGGAGACGATGTGGGTGGAGAGAATAACAATCTTATTCCCCGCGTACTCGCTCAGGAGATTGCGAAGCCGCACCCGCTCCTTCGGGTCCAGGCCGGAGGTGGGCTCGTCCAGAATGAGCACCTGGGGGTTGTTGAGCATGGCCTGGGCGATGCCCACCCGCTGCTTCATGCCCCCGGAGAAGGTCCGTATCTTCCTGTCCGCCACGGCGGCCAGGTCCAGCATCCCCAAGAGCTCCCTCACCCGCTTTTCCGCCCTGTCACGGGGAATGCCCTTCAGCGAGGCGATGTAGGAAAGGAACTCCGCGGCGGTATAGGTGGGGTAGTACCCGAAGTCCTGAGGCAGATACCCCAGCACGTTCCGGTAGTCCTCTCCCATGCCCACCACGTCCTTCCCGTCCAGACGCACCTCCCCGGAGGTGGGCTCCAGAATGGCGCACAGCATCCGCATAAGGGTGGTCTTGCCCGCGCCGTTGGCGCCCAGCAGACCGTAGACGCCGGGGGTGAGCGTGGCGCTGACCCGGTCTATGGCGATCTTGCGGCCGTAGTGCTTCGTCAGGCGGTCAATCGACAATTCCATACATATTTACCTCCTTGTTCGCATGG
>CANRNA010000011.1 GCA_947631805.1 uncultured Oscillospiraceae bacterium
TCAGCCGGATGGTCTCGCCTGGGGCCAGAAGGCGCTTTGCAAAGCCGCAAAGCTGGCTGGCCCGGGCCGTGACCACGCCCTGGAGCCGCCGGATATACAGCTGGGGCACCGCCCAGCCCGGACGGGAGCCGGTGTTCGTCACGTCAAAGCGCACCTGCCGGGCCTCCCCCTCCGGTCCCGCCGCCAGGGCATAAGCAAAGGTGGTGTAGCCCATCCCACGGCCAAAGCCGTACCGGGGCGGGCCGCTGTTATAGTAGGTCATGGCCTGATAGGAGGCCTTGTGGTCATAGTACACCGGCAGCTGTCCCGCCCGGTCCGGCAGGGATACGCACAGCCGCCCCGCCGGTTCGCACAGGCCGAACAGCAGCTTCGCCAGCGCCTCGCCCCCGGTCAGGCCCGGATAGAAGGCGCAGAAGATGGCGTCCGAGCACCGGTCGATGTCCTCCATGGCGTAGGGCCGCCCGGCAATGAGCACCGTGACGACGCTCCTGCCGCTTGCGCGGAGGGCTTCCAGCAGCGCCAGCTGTCCGCCCGGCAGCCGCAGCTCGTCGTCGTCCACGTTCTCCCCGCAGTCCATGGTCAGCTCCGCCTGCTCCTCCATAGCCCCGTTGTCCCCGAAGGAGCCGCCCTCGAAGCGGCTGGAGGTGCCGCCCACCGCGGCTATGATCACGTCGCACCGGGCCGCGAAGGCGTCTATGGCGGCCCGGTCCGGGGCAGGGTCGAACACCCCGCCGCTGTCCAGCCATATAAGCTCCGCCGCACCCTCTGCCAAAAGGGTCTCCAGCCCCCGGCGAAGGGTGACGCACGCCTCCCGGCGCACCGGCGGGGTATAATCCCCCAGCTGGTTATAGACGCTGTCGGCGTTGGGGCCCGTCAGCCCCACCCGCAGGGGCCTGTTCTTATCCAGGGGCAGCAGACCGCCCCGGTTTTTCAGCAGCACCGGCGTGTGCTCGGCCAGGGTCTTCACCTGGGGGAAGGCGGCGGGGGTATACTGCCGCCAGCTCTCGCTCTCTGACAGATAGGGCTCGTCGAAGAGGCCCCGCCGGAACTTGGCCTCCAGCACCCGGCATACCGCCTGGTCCAGCCGCTGAGCGCTGATGAGCCCCCGGTCCAGCGCCTCCTCCAGCCGGGGAAAGCACTCGTCCCACAGGCTCACGTCCACCCCGGCGTTCAGGGCCAGGGCCCCGGAGACCGTCTTGTCCCCGGTGATGCCGTCCAGCCGGTCCACGGCGCACCCGTCCGCCATGACGAAGCCGGTAAAGCCGTACTCCCCCCGGAGCAGGTCCGTCAGCAGCCACCGGTTGGCGTGGCAGGGCACCCCGTCTATCTCGTTATAGGCCGCCATGAACGCGGCCGCCCCCGCCCGGACGCACGCCTCCACCGGGGGCAGATGTATCTCCCGCAGCTCCCTTGGCCCGATGCGGGCGGCGCTGGCGTTCACCCCGCCGGTGGTCTCCCCCTGGGCGCACAGGTGCTTTGCCACCGCGTCCACGCCCGCGCTCTGCACGCCCCGTATCACCGCCGACCCCATGGCAGCCGTCAGGAAGGGGTCCTCCCCGAAGCACTCCTCGCTCCTGCCCCACCGGGGGTCCCGGAGCATGTCCAGCACGGACACCAGGGCCATGTCCACCCCCATCGCCCGGAGCTGGAGGCCCCCCACGTGGGCGGCCTCGGCCAGCAGTTCCGGGGCGAAGGAGCACCCCGCCGCCAGATTCACCGGCAGCAGATATCCGTCCAGCAGATGGGGCCCGTGGGGGCACTCGTCGGTGATGAGGGCGGGGATGCCGAAGCGGGAGTGTTCGATGACGTACCGCTGGACCATATTCCGGGCCCGGACGGCCAGCGGGCCGGTCAGGCCGCTGGCAAAGTCCCGCTCCGTCCAGGTGTCCGCCCGATGGAGGCCGTAGAGCACCCCCAGGCCGCCCCAGCGGTCCACCTCCCGGCAAAACCGGTCCGTCAGGCGGATATCGTCCCCCTCCCGCCGGAAGGCGGCGAAGCCGAACAGCCGCTGGTTGAGCTGTCCCACCTTTTCCCGCACGGTCATCCGCCGGACCAGGTCTGCCGCCCGCTCCTCCGGGGCGCGCCCTGGGTCTTTGTATATCTCTCTCATCGCAGCAAAATGGTCTTTATCTCATAGGGCATGACCGTGAGCTCCAGCTTCCCGTCCCGAACGGGCAGCTCCCGCTGGATATTCTCCAGCAGGTCGGTGTCGTAGGCCCGGCCCACGCCCTCCGGCAGTGTGAGCACCGCCCTGGTCCTGGCGTTTTCCGACTCGTACAGACGGAGGATGACCCCGTCCCCGTCCTCGGCCTGCTTCACGGTCTCCAGCACGATGTTCTCCGGCGCGGCGGAGACATAGCTTGCCCGCCTGCCCGGCGTCCCGGCCGGGACCGTATAGGCCGGGAGATTGAGCTTGTAGGCCTCCCGGACCGTGCCGCCCTCCCGCCAGGCGCCCAGATGGGGATACAGGGCGTAGGTGAACACGTGCTCCTCCACGTCCGCGTTGGGGTTGGGCTCCACGCCGCACTTGATGAGGGTGACGGCCGCCACCCCGTCCAGCACGGAGTGGCCGTATTTGCAGTCGTTGAGCAGGCTCACCCCGTAGCGGCTCTCGGACAGGTCCATCCACTTCTGGCCGCAGCTCTCGAACCGGGCCTTCTCCCAGCTGGTGTTGGTATGTATCTTTCTCGTCACGTTGCCGAACTGCACGTCGAAGGCCGCCTCGTCGGTGTGGATGTCCAAGGCGAACTCCGCCTTCAGCAGATGCTGGTGCTCGTGCCAGTCCGCCCAGGTCTCAAAGTCGATGCGGCGGCTGTCGGCGTAAAAGCGCACCTTCTGGCGGATGGTGCTCCGGCTGCACCGGTAGGCCAGCTCCAGGGTGGCCCGGACCGGCCCCTCCTCCGTCCACGCCATGGAGAGAAGGTCGTCCACGGGCCAGGACTTCTCTGTGTAATACCGGTCGATGTCCCAGTTGTCGAAATAGATGGGCTTATCCTCGTAGAGCCTAAGCTGGTTGGCCTTGCCCCCGGCCCGGATGATCTCCCGGTCCGCCTGGATGTCGTACAGGGAGGTGAAATTCCCGTACTCGTCCAGCGTCACCCTGTAGAAGGGCGTCTGGAGATGATAGGCGTCCGGCCGCAGGAAGGGATTTTCCACCGGCTCCATCTCCGCCTCTTCCAGCGTCACATAGCCCTTGGAGGGCAGGCCGCCCAGATAGGCCACGGCCCCCTCCGCCGTCTGCTGGACAGGCCGAACGATGCCGTCTCCGTCCCGGAGGGCGGCGGCCTTCACCTCGCCCAGGCGCACCACGTCATCCCGGACAAAGCCCAGGGTGTTGAACACCGTGACGCCCGGTCCCTCTCCGGCCAGCTTTTCCAGCCGCTCCCGGATAAGGGTCCCCGTCTCGGCCAGAAGCTGCTCATACTCCCCCTTCGTCACCTCGTACACCTCGGCGATGGAGCTGCCGGGCAGGATGTCGTGGAACTGGTTGAGCAATATGATGTCCCGCCACAGCCGCGTGTCCTCCTGGGCGGGATAGTCCCCGGACAGGACCCCCAGCAGCTCCAGGTCCATCATGGCCAGCTCGCTCTTGCGGTTGCCCCGCTTGTTCCGGGCCATGGAGGTGAGGGTGCCCCGGTGGTACTCGAAATAGAACTCCCCCTCCCAGGTGTCCAGCCGCTTGTCGCCCCGCACCCGCTCCGCCAGCTGGTCGAAGTAGGTCCGGGCGGTCTCCTGGCGCACCATGGGGATGCCCCGGACGCCCTTTTCCATCCGCTGGGATGTCTCCAGCATGGCCCTGGTGGGGCCGCCGCCCCCGTCCCCGTAGCCGTAGCTGATGAGGATGTCGTTGTTGATGTCCTTGTTCTGGTAGCGCTCCCAGCCGCCCATGATGGCGTCCGGGTGGAGCATGCCGTTATAGGTGGTGAAGAAGCTCTCCTTGGGGTCCTGGCCTATGCCCAGGGTGGTGATGAGGTGGGCCAGCACCTCCGTGCCGTCGATGCCCCGCCAGATGAAGGTGTCGTTGGGTATCTTGTTGATCTGGTTCCAGGCCAACTTCGTGGTCATGAAGTAGTCCACGCCGGACTTTTTCATGATCTGGGGCAGGGCCCCGGAATAGCCGAACACGTCCGGCAGCCACAGTATCTTGCAGTCGTAGCCGAACTCCTCCCGGAAAAACCGCTTGCCGTACATGAACTGGCGCACCAGGCTCTCCCCGCTGGTCAGGTTGGTGTCCATCTCCAGCCAGGTGGCGCCCTCCACCTCCCAGCGGCCCTCGGCCACCCGCTCCTTGATGCGCTCGAACAGCTCCGGGTAGCGCTGTTTGAGGAAATAGTACAGCACCGGCTGGCTGGACATGAATTTATAGCTGGGATACTCCTCCATCAGCTTGAGCACCGTGGCGAAGGAGCGGACCACCTTTTCCCTTGTCTGGGCCACGGTCCACCACCAGGCCACGTCGATGTGGGTGTGGCCGATGCAGGTGGCCACCACGTCCCTGTGGCCCCCCATCTTTTCATAGAGCTCCCGGTCGATGTGCGCCTGGGCCGCGGCCAGGGAGGCGTAAAAGTCCTCAGAATAGGGCTGGCGCATGTCCAGCAGGTTTATGGTGTCGTTGAGCGCCTTCTGGATGGCCATCCTGTCCTGGCTGTCGGCGGCCATGCGGGGGAAGGCCTGCAGGGGGACCAGCAGGTCCCAGTACAGCCGGTCGATTGCCCTGTCCAGCACGTACAGCTCCGCTAGGAAGCAGAACTCCCGGTGGAGCGTGCCCGTATAGGCCTGGATGTCCACGGTCATGGTCTCCCCGCCCCTGGCGTGGTCGGACAGCAGCACCTCCCGGTGGTTCATGTCCGCCCCCTGGACCACCTGGCCGTTGATGAAAATGAGGAACTGGGGATTTTTCCCGTCGTCCCACTCCTCTATCTGGGTGCGGATGCGCATATACACCCGCTTGCCGTCAAAGTCCTCCGGGACGGTCACCCTGCCCCGGAACCAATAGTGCTCTCCGGGGATGCCCTTGAAATCCCCGCCGTGGCCCTTGAATTTCCCCTCGAACTGGTCCGTGCCCGCGTAGACGGAGTACCAGCGCATGGTGCGGCTGTCGAAGGGCTCCCAGGCCGGACCGTTCTCGTCCGCCTCCTGGGGGCGGAAATACTGCCCGTGCTTATACTCCCAGTCCGGCAGCTCCCGGCTGTCCAAAAACCGCAGCCGCTCCAGCTGGTCGCATATCACCTTGATACGTTGGTCGATGAAATACATGTCGCACACCTCTCAAATCTTTTTGGGAACTGTCCGCGGGCCGTTTCACAACGGCGCATGGACAGGGCCCACGGCGCGGCGCTATTATACATGATACGGCGCCTCCGGGCAAGCAGAAAAGTGGGGCCATTGCGGACATGGGTTCGCAATGGCCCCACGGGTCTTGCTTCACTTGCTCAGCGCGCTGCTCACTTCGCGGCCAGCCAGGCATCGAACTGGCTCTGCAGCTCGGCCTGGATTTCGTCGAAGCCGTCGGCACGCATGGCTTCCATCATCTCGGGCACATACACGTCCGGGTCACCGGCGCCGGTCTGGATCAGGCCCTTGTACTCGGCAAAGGTAGCCTGGCAGGCGGCCAGCTGGTCGGCCACGGGCTCAGAGTCGAAGATGAAGCCCAGAGCCGGGGAGGGGATGGCGGTCTCGTTCTGGACCTTGACCTCGTCCACATAGTAGTTGCCGGCCACGCCGGTGTCGGCCTCGGCCTCCAGGGTCATGTCGAAGAAGGTGCCCTGGGTGTAACCGGCCAGCGTCCAGTCGGTGTTCAGCTTGTGAACGCGCTGCTCGCCGTTCTCTTCCACGTACTCGAAGTTCACGCCCTCTTCGCCGTAGGCCAGAGCGTCACGGACCCAGGAGTCGGTGTTGACCAGCTCCAGGAGCTTCAGAGCCTCCAGCTGATGCTCGGAGGAAGCGGAGATGCAGGCCATGGAGCCCTGCACGGTGTCGTTGGACAGCACAGTGTCCTCGAACTGGCTGACGACCACGGGAGCGCCGCGGCCATCGCCCCAGCCCTTAGCGGCGGCAGGCCAGCCCTGGGCAACGCCCAGCGCGCACATGCCGGTGGCCTCGGTGGCGGTGGCGGCATCCTGGTTGATCAGGCCCTCGTTGAAGTACTCATGCATCAGGCGCAGGTCGGCCAGCACGTCCTCCTGCTCAAAGACAGGGACGATCTCGTTGGTACCGGCGGTGTAGCTGATGCCGATGGTGGGCAGGCCGGTGCCGATGTTGTCGTACTTGTTGCCGATGATGGCGGAGATGCCGTCCTTGTTCATCAGGAACAGCTCGCCGGTCTCATCATGGACGGCGCGCAGGATGGGGCCGATGTCAGCGATGGTGTGGGCGTCGGCATACTCGGGATGATCCTTCACATATTCCTCCGTCCAGATAAAGAACTGGGTCATGGAGGAGTCCTTGTAGGCGGGGATGGCATACAGCTTGCCGTCGATCTCGCAGGCCTGCAGGTAATCGGCCGGGATCAGGTCGGTCAGGCCCGGGGTCTCCTTGATCAGGTCGGTCAGATCGGCGAAAGCGCCCATCCGCACGTCGTTGACGTAGGAGCCGGAGTCGGTGAACATGATGTCATAGGGCTCGTTGACGGTGACGATGTTGGTGCGCCGGTCGCCCCAGTCGCCCCAGGTGACGCACTGGACGTCCAGATGCACGCCGATCTTCTCTTCCAGATAGGCGTCGACCTTTTCCTTCCAGGCATCATAGTTGGAAGGCATACCGCCGCCCACCATGTACCAGACGATCTCGGGCACTTCCTCGTCGGCCAGGGCGCTTCCGCCTAAGCAGGCGAACATGGAAACGACCATCACGACTGCCAGGAGCATGGACAGGAACTTTTTCATGTGTTTTCCTCCTAAAAAATATTTGTGTATTTATTGCGCGGTCAGTGCATGACCGTAACAATACGGGTGTGACTCAGCCCTTCACCGCGCCGACCGTCAGGCCGGAGATGAAGTACTTCTGGAAGAACGGGTAGATGCAGGCGATGGGCACGGCCACCACGAAGGCGATGGCCATACGCACGCTCTCCTGGGGCATGTTCTTTTTCAGGTCGCTGGCCGTGGAGAGCAGGGCGGTGGGGTTCTTGGTCAGGTAATCCAGGTTGTTCTGCATGGCGTTCAGCATGGCCTGCAGGGAGCGCAGGCTGTCCTTGTTGATGTACAGCTGGGCCTGGAACCAGTCGTTCCAGTAGCCGAAGGCCAAAAACAGTCCTATGGTGGCCAGCACCGGCTTGGAGATGGGCAGCACGATCCGGGAGAAGATGGTCAACTGGCTGGCGCCGTCTATCTTGGCCGATTCGATGACCTCGTCCGGCACCGTGGTGCGGAAGAAGGTCCGGGCGATGGTCACGTTGAAGCTGGACACCGCCAGGGGCAGGATCAGTATCCACATGGTGTCCCGGAGCATCAGTATCTGGGTGTTGACCATGTAGGAGGCCGCCATGCCGCCGCCGAATATCATGGGGATGAACACCACGATGGCCATGAAGCCGTTGAGCTTATACTCCCGGCGGCTGAGCACATAGCCCATCAGGGCGGTGAGCGTCACGCCCAGCACCGTGCCGATGGCGGTGACGTACACCGACACCCACAGGGCGTGGAGGATGGTCTGCCGCTGGCTCCACAGGTATTTGTACGCGTCGGCGGAGAAGGTCTCCGCGGTGACGAATATCTGGTAGCCCTCCCGCCGGATCACGTCGTTGTTGGTGATGGAGATGATGAAAATGAACACGATGGGCAAAAAGCACACCAGCGCCAAGACCAGGAAGAAGATGTTGAAAATGACGTTCGTGGCGGGCTTGATACGGTTGAGGCGGGTCACGCCTTCGTTGAACTTGCTCTTTGTCTCCTTTTCCTTTGCCATTTTCCCCACCTCCTCAGATAAGAGCGCTGGCCCGGTCGACCTTGCGCACGATGCCGTTGGCGATCAGGATGGTGATGCAGCCTATCACCGACTGGAACAGGCTGGCCGCCGCCGTCTTGCCCAGGCTGGTGGCCCCGTTGACCAGCATCTGATAGATCTTCACGTCGAAGGTGGCGACCATCGGCGTCAGAGGCTGGTTCGCGCCGCGGGATACCTGATAGAACAGGCCGAAGTCGGAGGAGAAGATGTGTCCCACCGACAGGATGAACATCATGATGATGATGGGCTTCAGGCTGGGCAGCGTGACATACCGCCCCTGCTGGAACTTGTTGGCCCCGTCCAGCACCGCCGCCTCATACAGGGTGGAGTCGATGCCTGTGATGCTGGCCAGATACACCACCATGCTGTAGCCAATGGATTTCCAGATGTGCATGATGACGATTATGTATGGCCAGTATTTTGGCTCGCCGTACCAGTTGATGTTCTGCCCGCCCAGGGAGCGGATAAGGGAGTTGAGAAGGCCCTTGTCCGTGATGAGGAAGGCGTACACGAAATAGGTGACCACGACCCAGCTCATGAAGTGGGGCATGAACATCAGCGTCTGATAGGTCTTGCTCTTGCGTTTGGAGTAGATGTTGCTGATCATGATGGCCAGCGTCACCGGCAGGGCGATGTCCAGAATGATGAACGCGACGTTATAAAGTATCGTGTTGCGCAGTATCTGGGTAAAGTCACGCAGGCCAAAGAAGTACTTGAAGTTGTCAAAGGCGATCCAGTCGCTCTTCAGCAGGCTCGTCAAAAAGCTGGCGCCCGGGGTGATCTTGTAGTCCTTGAACGCGATGATCACGCCGAACATGGGCAGGTAGCAAAACAGCACATACCACACAAAGGTGGGCAGAGCCAGCAGGCTCAGCTCCGTGTCGTCCTTGCTCCACCGGCGCTTTTTCGGCTTTACCTGAACTTCCTCCTTCTTCTTTACTTCCAGTTCCGTCATGTATTGCATCGTCTCCTTTCCGTCGAATCGGCAAAACACACAAAAACGCATTGCCAACGTTAGTTTTTATTATATATTTTACGGCCTTGCGAGGATAGTCCGAAAAGGATATTTTATAGTGCAAAAAGGATACACTTTTCACATTTTCTTCATAGTCGTCTCTTTTCATGTTGCCATTGTGCACAAGAAACGGCGTGTTCCCTTATAGAAACTGCTGATTTTATACAAAAGTATTGCTTTTCCACTTCCCTCCAACGGCTTTTTCATTGATAATGGGGCTGAAAAATACGCCCCGCCGGGGCGAAAGGAGCGTCGATATGAACACGCGCATACACATCACCGGCCAGACGCCGGAAAACTGGCAGGCCGCCCTGGCCCAGCTGGAGGAGGACCTGGGCTTCTCCCCCGCCGACGAGGGGCTCACTGTCCAATGCGTCCGGGGGGACTGCCTGGCCCTGGAGAGCGACGGCGTCAGCGTGCGCCTCACTTGGGCGGAGCCCGTGCAGTTCTACCGGGCCCTGAGCCTCATCCCCCGCCCCCTGGCCCCCTGCGATATTCGCCAGACCCCCCGCTTCCGCTCCGCGGGCGTGATGTTCGACTGCTCCCGCAACGGGGTGCTCAAGCCCGACGCGGTGAAGTTCTTCCTGCGGAAAATGGCCCTGATGGGCCTTGACCTGGGGATGCTGTACACCGAGGACACCTACCAGGTGCCGGAGCAGCCCTTCTTCGGCTACAAGCGGGGCCGGTACACCTATGACGAGCTGAAGGACATGGACGACTACGCCGCCCTGTTCGGCATCGAGCTGTGCCCCTGCATCCAGGTGCTGGGCCACTTAAAGCGGGTGCTCCACTGGCCCGCCTTCCACCGTCTGCGGGACAACGCCGAGGTGCTCCTGGCGGACGAGGAGGAGACCTACGCCCTCATCCGCCAGATGGTCCGGGCGGCCTCCGCCCCCTTCCGCTCCCGCCGCATCCACATCGGCATGGACGAGGCCTACGGGGTGGGCCTGGGGGAGCATCTGGCCCGCTTCGGCTATGAGGACCCCCGCTCCGTCATCGGCCGCCACCTGCGCCGGGTGCTGGACATCACCGACGAGTTCGGCCTGAAGCCCATGATGTGGAGCGACATGTACTTCCACTTGGACGGCGGCGGCTACCACACCGGGGGCATGCCCTCGGAAAAGGCCATCGCCGCCGTGGACCGGCGGGTCAGCCTGGTGTACTGGGACTACTACCACGCCAAGGAGGAGGAGTACGCCCAGGCGCTGAAAAAGCACGCCTGCTTCGGCGTGCCCACGGTGTTCGCCGGGGGATTGTGGACCTGGGTGGGCCCCGCCCCGGCCTATCACCAGGCCATCGAGAACACCGTGGCCGGGCTCACCGCCTGCATGAAGGCGGACGTGGACACGGTGCTTGCCACCGCCTGGGGGGACAACGGCGCCGAGACCAATATGCTCGCCTCCCTGCTGGGCATCCAGCTCTACGGGGAGCTGACCTACACCGGCCGATACGACCAGGCGGAGCTGGCGGCCCGGTTCCGCCGGTGCTGCGGCGCGGACGCCCAGGCCTTTTTGGACCTGAGCCGCATGAACGCCGCCCCCGGCATGGTCTCCCACCCCGCCGACCCGGTGAACGCCTGCAAGTTCATGCTCTATCAGGACCCGCTGGTGGAGCTGTTTGAAAAGGACGTGGAGGGCTTCCGTCTGGCGGAGCACTATGCCGCCCTGGCCCCCCTGTACGCCCGCTACGGGGAGGAGAACCCTGCCTACGGCCTGCTGTTTGATTTCTACGCCGCTCTGGCCCACGCCCTGGCGCTGAAATGCGCCTGGCACGAGGGCGCGGCCAAGGCCGTCCGGGCCGGGGACCGGGACGCGGCGGCAAAGCTGGCCGCCGCCCTGCCCGACACGGCGGAGGCCTTCCAGGCCCTGCGCCAGGTGTGGCGCCGACTGTGGGAGAGCACCAACAAGCCCAACGGCTTCGAGGTCATCGAGGTCCGGCTGGGAGGCGTCATTGCCCGGCTGTCCACGGCAGAGGACAAGATGCTCGACTTCGCCTCCGGCGCCGTGGACGACATCCCCGAGCTGACCGAGCCGTCTCTTATCTGCAAGCGTCGGCCGGACAACTCCATCGGCTGCACCAACACCATGGACGAGATAGCCACCGCCTGCACCATCGACTGGTAAGCGCCGCCCCCGTCCGGCAAAAAGCCCCTGCCCGTCCGCTCCCGCGGACAGGCAGGGGTCATTTTCTCACTGCCACGCCCGGATGAGGGCCCAGGCCAGGACCCCCAGGGCGATGCCCCCCAGGACGGGATAGGCCCGCCCGGTGCGCCGGAGCCTGGCCGCGGCGGCGGGGGGAAGCCCCATCCGCACCAGGGCCGTGTCCTGCTCCCGGTCCTCTTCGCCGTGGACCGCCCGTGCGGCCCACCCGGTCATGGCGGCGCAGCCATAGCTCCCCAGGGCCATGGCCAGGATATAGGCCGCCTCCCGGCCTCTGGCGTCCCAGCCCTCCTGCCGGGCCGCCTCGTCCCCCTGGGCCTGGTAGCCCATGTCGGCGATGGCCTTCGTCACGGCCTGGGCCGCCCCGGCCCCGTCGATGCGCACCACCGCCCCGGTGTAGCCCGAGGGCTGGCCCTGGCGCTGCAGCAGCTGCTTCGCCATATCCTGGCTCATGTAACACACGGGCTCGTCCCCCTGGAATATGCCGCTGACCCGTGCGGGGATGTCGCTCTCGCCCAGGGTGAGGGTGAATTCCTCCTCCAGCCAGTCGATGTCCGCCAGGTCGTCTCCCGTGCGGCGGGTCTTGTCCTCCGGGTCGGCGAAGCTCTTGGCCGCCTCCCGGCTCAGGACCAGCCAGGGCATGGCGCTCCCCGCCGGGAAGCCCCCGCCCAGCTCATACTCCAGCCGGAGATACTCCCCGTCTATGCCGGTGACGGACAGCCCCGCCGTGAATTTCCCGGCGGCGGCCGTGCCGGACAGCGTCAGCACCCCCGACGCGTCCAGCACCCCCGGTATATCCAGGATGTCCTGGACGGTCTGCTCCGTCACCGCCAGATAGCTGGGCGCGGTCACGGCGAGCTCACAGGGGGCGGCCTTTTCCGCCCTCACCTCCGCCCCGATGGTCCCGGCGAAGCACAGGCAGGCCGTGCCCAGGGCCGTGAGCAGGGCGCAGGCCGCGCCGAACCCCGGCCGAACGGTCTTCCCCGCCAGATACAAATGGTCGGCCAGTCTCATCGCTTCACGTGGCGGTAGCTGCCCGTGGGCTTCCGCCGCAGGGCCACGATGCCCGCCGCCAGGGCGATGACGACCCCGCCCCCGGCCACGAACACCCACCACTGGACCGTGCGGGCCTGCTCCTCGGCCTGGGCCTGCTGCTCCTGTTCCTGCTCCTTGGCGGAGGCTATGACCAGCTCCTTCACGTTGGTGGAGGTCCCGGTCTCGTCCACATACTCCTTGCCTCCCGCGTCCTCATAGATGAGCCGCACCTTGCCGTAGGTATAGCCGTAGCGCTCGCTCTCCCCCTCCTTCATCCCGGCGAACACGCTCATGCTGGCCGTGGCGGAGGTGCCCGGCTCCATGTTGCCGATGAACGCCGTCCCCGAGGGGAACAGCCCCGGCACGTCCAGCTCCACCCGCACGTTGTAGATGGGTCCCCGTCCCAGGTTCATCACCTGGAACGACTGTTGGATGGTATCCCCCGCGTTCACCTCCGAGGGGATGGTGAAGGGCCCCAGCTCCACGTCCACCGCCTGGACCACCTCCACGCTGACCGTGCCGGAGGAGGACATGGTCACGGCGTCGCTGTCGTCATACTCCATGGCCAGGTTCACCGCGTACCGCTGGGCGGGGGTCTCCAGGTCCGTCTTGTATTTCAGCTCCAGCTCCGTGGTCTCCCCGGCGGCCAGGTCGCCCATGAAGATGGTGCTGGTGGCGTTTTGCAGCACCAGGTGCTGGCTCTCCCCTGTGACGGTGACCAGCATGTTCTGCACGTCCTGGGTCTGGCTGGTGTTGCGCAGCGTTACCTTCACGGCGAAGCTCTCCCCCGCCTTCACCGGGGCCTTGTTCACGGTGTACCGGTCCACCAGTACCCTTGGCTTGGACTCCGGGTCCTCCTGGACCATCCCCCCTCCGCCGCCCACATACACAGGCGCGGCGGTGTCCTCCTTGGGGGCGGGCACGTCGGCGATGGTCACATAGCAGACGAACACCTGGCTGAGCACCGTCCCGTCGCTGCCCACGCCCTTCACCTCCAGGTTGATGGGGTAGGTGCCGTTTTGCCGCTCCGCCTTCAGGGGGAAGTCGAACCGCACCAGATAGGACGGCACGGTCTGGAGCACCTCCCCCGGCTCCCCGGTGGCGTTCACCGGGTTGTCCGCCAGATAGAAGGTCTTCTGGTAGTTCTTCACCTGCACGGGGGAGCTGCCCGCGTCCCCCAGGGAGGGGGTCACGGTGATCTGCCCGCCCATGACCTCATGGCTGGCCAGCAGGGGCATCACCAGCGTCAGCACCCCGTCCTTCACCTGGGGCACATACCCGTCCTTATAGGCCCGGTCCATGCCCTCGTACACGTTCACGTCGTCTATCTGAAGTCTGGTCTGGCCATTGTCCGGAAGCTCCGGCACCATGGTGGGCACAGGGGTTGGCACGGGGGTGGCCGTGGGCTCCGGCACGGACGTGGCGGGAGGCTCCGGGGAGGGACTGGCCGGGGGCTCGGTGACGTCGGTCCCGCCCCCCTCCTGGCCGGTCTCCGGCTCCTGGATGTCGGGCGCGCCCGGCGCCGTGTCACCAGTGCCCTCCTGGCTCTCCGCCGTCACGGTCTGCTGCCCCTCGCTCTGCTCCGGCTCACCGGCCGCATAGCCCGGCGCTGCCAGCGCTCCCGCCGCCAGCAGCAGCGCCAGCGTCAAACACACAGCTTTTCTCATTTGCTCTCCCCTCCTATGCTCCCAAATGCGATGGACACGGTCCTGTCCGCTGCGACAAGCCCCTCGTCCCGCTCCGCCAGGATGAGCAGGGCGCTCTGCCCCGCCTCCCAGACGCTCTGTATGGCCTTGGCCGTCCTGTCCGCTTCCAGATAGTCCAGCCCCTCCAGCACGTCCTCCAGCACCAGCAGAGGCGGCTCCGATACCGCCGCCCGGGCCAGGGCCGCCAGACGCAGCTCACACACCGTCAGGCTCTTGGGGTACACGTGGGCGGCGTAGCCCATCCCCACGGTCTCCAGCGCCTCCCAGGCCGCCGCCTCCCGCTCCCGCCGGGACGCACCCCGCACGGTCAGGGGCATGGCCGCGTTTTCCAGCACCGTGAGCCCCCGCCAGAAACCCGGCGCCCCGGAGGCGTAGCCCACGCTCCCGCTCCGGTAGGCCGCCGCCTCCCATGCCTCCATCTCGTATACCCGCCTGCCCAGAATGAGGGCCTCGCCGCTGTCCGGGCCGTACACGCCCCCGGCCACCATGGCCAGGGCCGCCAGCTCTCCCCGGCCCCCCAGCACCCGCAGACGCTCCCCCCGGCCCAGCTCCATGTCAATCCGGCGGAGCACCGTCCGGCCGGACCGGTCCCGGCAGGTCACGTTTTTCAACTCAAGTACCGCTTCCATCATTTCACCATCGTCATGATACCCGCGTCCATCTCGCACACGGTGTCGCACAGCTCGTCTATATCCACCTGGTTGTGGCTGGCCAGGATGACCGTCTTCCCCTGGCCCCGCAGGTCCTTGATGACCCGGCGCATATCGGCCACGCCGTTTTTGTCCAGCCCGTTGAAAGGCTCGTCCAAAATGAGCAGGGAGGGGTTTTCCATGATGGCCTGGGCGATGCCCAGCCGCTGGCGCATGCCCAGGGAGTACTTCCCCACAGGCTTTTTGCTGTCCGGGTCCAGCCCCACCCGCTCTATGGTCCGGCGGATGCCCTCCCGGTCCACCCGCCGCCGCAAGGACGCCAGCAGCTCCAGATTCCTCTGCCCCGTCAGGTTGGGCAGGAACCCCGGCGTCTCGATGATGATGCCCGTGTCGTCGGGAAAGTCCATATCCCGGCCCACCTGTCTGCCCCGGACCAGTATCCGGCCCCTGGTGGGGGGCAGGAAGCCGCAGATGCACTTCATCAGCACCGTCTTGCCGCTGCCGTTGTTGCCCACGATGCCGTGGATGCGCCCTTCCTCAAAGTCCCGGTCTATCTGGTGGAGCACCTCCGTCTCCCCGAAGACCTTGGACACCCCCTGCACGCTGATCGCCGCGCCGTTTTCCACGCTCATCCCTCCGTTCCCGTGAACACGAAGTTGTACTTCCCTATGGCCCAGAGGGCCAGCAAAAACCCCAGCAGCCCCAGCGCGCCGAATATGGCGAAGGACTGCCACAGCCGGGGAAGAAGATCGTAGCCGAAGTTGTGCATGTGGTAGGTGGCCTGGTTCAGGGGCGACAGCCACCCCACCGCCACATTGGCCTTGTAAAACAGCTCGTCCGGCAGCTGGAGCACCGCCTGGATGGTGTCCGGCTTGAGCAAAAAACCGCACACGCTGAAGGCGAAGCCGCTGACGATGCCCGCCGCGTGGCCCCTCGTCAGGTTGAACACCATCATGATGAACACCATCACCACCGCGTAGCCCAGCATGAGCCCGAAGATGGTCACCATGCACCGGTAGGGAAAGCTCATCTCCAGCGTCTTCACCAGCGCGGGCAGGGCGATGGCCTCCCCCGCCCCCGAGTAGCCCAGGATAGCCGCCGTCTCGCTCCACATATCCCCGAAATAGGACTGGCGGACGCTGACCGCCACCGTGCTCGCCAGCACGAAGGCCAAAAACAGCCCCGTGGCCAGCACCGTGTACACCAGCTGCCCGGCCATCCACTTCTTCCGGCTGATGCGCATGAGGAAAAAGGGCGTGCCGGAGGTGAGGAAGGGCATATCCGTGAACAGCAGTATCAGCAGCAGGCTCACCAGCAGTATGGAGTCGCTGTCCCCGAAGGTCCAGATGAAGGGCTCCGCCAGCTGCATGGTGGTGCCGTGCTCCACGGCGAAATTCACCGCCTTGTCCGACAGCAGAAAGCTCAGTATGAACGCCAGGGCGAAGGTGACGATGACCCGGGGATTGCGCCGCCACTGGCGGAAGTTGTATCCCACCACGGACAGTATCTGTCTTGCCCCTCTCAAAGCTCCCTCACCCGCTTTCTCACCGACGCGCCGAAGGCCAGCGCCGCCAGGCATATCAGCTCCCCCAGCACCGCCGCCGCGCCCCAGCGGCCTCCCTGCCAGCCCTCCGCCGACAGCCACGCCTTGGGGTAGATGACGTACAGCCAGGAAAAATACCGCTCGCACAAAATGATGCAGATATAGTAGAAGATGAACGGGGAGGCGTAGGCGATGTACCGGCTCTCCATCAGAGAGCTCATGGTCATGCCGAACAGCGCCCAGAACCCGCCCGACAGAAACACCGGCCCGCAGGCGTTTGCCAGCTCCACCGCGTAGGCGGGCGTCTCCTCCCCCGGTTTTGGGGCTGCCTCCAGGGGCAGGAACACCAGCGCCGACGCCCCGTAGGCCAGCCACAGTCCCGCCACCATCACCAGCCCCCCGGAGACCAGGCACCCGGCCACCTTTCCCAGTATGTAGGCCCGCTGGCTGGTCCGGTGGATGTACAGCTTGATAAAGCCCGTCTTCACCTCGTCCACATAGCTGGCCGCGTAGGGCAGGGCGCACACGATGGGCAGGCATATCACGATGGCGTCGGCGCTCATGGCCTTCACCACCAGGTCCCCGTGAAACCCCGCCGCCAGGGGGTCCTCCGACCGCAGCGCCTCCAGCACCCCGTCCATGGACGCGAGAAACACCGCCGCGGCGATGAACACCGCCCCCAGCCAAAACCGGGCGGAGCGCACGCTCTGCCGGACGCCGGACATAATGGTGTTTCTCATGCTCGTTCCTCCCTGCGGGCCCGGTCAGTAGCCCAGGTCCCGGCTAATAACAGCGCCGTTGATGGCGTTGACGGTCAAAAAGCTCACGTTCGGACTATCGGGTATCATTTCCCAGCAGTCCTCCTCCGCATGGGCGGAAAACCCGTCCTCCGTGACGGAGCTGCCCAAAAAGTCCCAGACGGGGACCGCCAGATATTCCCCGCTGTTTGGCCGGGCGATGCGCATCATGCCCAGCCGGACAGCGTCCACGCGGATATATGTGTCCCCGGCGGCCTTTGTCAAAACGATGTTCCGGTCGAATATCTCCTTTATCTCCTCAAAGGGGAGGAGCCCGGCGTTTTCGACCTCCACAGCGGCCACGGTCTGGGGCGCGGTGTACGTCACGCTGAAAATGCCCTCCTCCGTGACGACGACGATGAGTGATTCCTGGGGATGATCTTTGCTGTAAACGGCCCCTGTCTGCTCGTTCCCGTCCCCGCCTCTGGGAACGGCGAAGGTCTCCTGTATGCCCCCATAGTCCCTGGTAAAGATAAGCTGATATCCGATGGGGGTCTTCCCGCCATCCTCCGCCGCCCGGAGGCCGTCTGTCACAGCGGCCGCGCCATAGAGCCGAAGGCCGGGATCTATCGCCCGGACGATGGGCTCGGCGGCGGATACGGCGTCCTCTAGGGAGAGGGGGAACCCCTCCATAACGGCCATATCGCCGGTGTACTGCGGCGATATGGCCGCGCTCGTATCCGTGTACTCCATGATCTGGGG
>CANRNA010000012.1 GCA_947631805.1 uncultured Oscillospiraceae bacterium
CGCCGCCGGAAATAGGTTGAATTTCTCCTAAAATCGCGTATAATGGACAGGGAGGTGTTATCCTATGAATATCAACACGAACACACTTGTATCCATTACCGACGCAAATCAGAACTTCTCCCGGGTCGCCCGGCTGGTGGATGAAAACGGGGCCGCTGTCATATTAAAAAACAACGTGCCGCGCTATCTCATCGTGGAATTCGGGCAGGCGGAAGCCGAGCAGACCATGCCCGACGAGGACGTCATGGCCATCTCCAGGCGGTTCATCGACAAGTACAGAAAGGCCTACGAGGAGCTGGCCAAGTGAGGCGGCTGACAAAAGGCCAGGTCCTGCTGCTTCACCGGGAGCTGATACGGCAGACCGGCGGGGCGGAGGGTGTTATAAACGACGACCTGCTGGAATCCGCCCTGAACGCCCCTTTTCAGAGCTTTGACGGGGTGGACGTCTATCCGTCCCTCCAGCAGAAGGGGGCCCGGCTTGGCTATGGGCTCATTCAGAACCACGCCTTCGCGGACGGAAACAAGCGCATCGGCGCCCACGTCCTGCTGGTCTTTCTCGCCATGAACGGCATCGAGCTGGACTGCACAGACCAGGAGCTGGCAGATATGGCGCTGGCGGTCGCGTCCGGAAAAATGCAGTTTGACGGCGTGGTCAAATGGGTACTGGACCATCAGATGTGACCGCCGCCCTCCGGAATGCAAACAACATCACTGTGAGGCATTTCATGAACACAGAACAACACCACATCCATACCCCCCTGACGGACGAGGCGGCGCGCTCTCTCCGGGCCGGGGACGAGGTGCGCATCACCGGCGTCATCTACACCGCCCGGGACGCGGCCCACAAAAAGCTCTGGGAGCTGCTGGACGCGGGGCTGCCCCTCCCCTTCGACCTGACCGGCCAGATCATCTATTACACCGGCCCCACCCCCGCGCCGCCGGGGCGGCCCATCGGCTCCTGCGGGCCCACCACCTCCTACCGGATGGACAAGTACACCCCCCGGCTGCTGGAAAACGGCCTGCGGGGCGTCATCGGCAAGGGCCGCCGGGGCCAGGAGGTCATCGACGCCCTGAAAAAGCACACCGGCGTCTATTTTGCCGCCGAGGGGGGCTGCGGGGCACTGCTGGCAAATTACGTGACAAGCTGCCAGGTGGTGGCCTTCCCGGAGCTGGGCACCGAGGCGGTGCACCGGCTGGAGGTGGCCGACTTTCCCGTCAGCGTTTTCTGCGACTGCACCGGCGGGATATACTCGCCCTATCTTTGATACGGAGGACATACTCGTGGACTATTTGAAAGCGTCATTGGAGGCCCACGCCCAGTGGCGGGGCAAGCTCAGCATAGAGCCCAAGCCCCGGGTGGACGGGGCGGAGGCCCTGTCCATCGCCTACACCCCCGGGGTGGCGGCCCCCTGCCTGGAGATACAAAAGGACCCAGACAAGAGCTATGAGCTCACCGGCCGGTGGAACACCGTGGCCGTGGTGACGGACGGCTCCGCCGTGCTGGGCCTGGGGGACATCGGCCCGGAGGCCGGTATGCCAGTGATGGAGGGCAAGTGCGTGCTGTTCAAGGCCTTCGGCGGCGTGGACGCCATCCCCCTGTGCGTGCGCAGCAAGGACCCGGACGACATCGTGCGCACGGTGAGCCTGCTGGCCGGTTCCTTCGGCGGCATCAACCTGGAGGACATCGCCGCCCCCCGGTGCTTTGAGATAGAGGAGCGGCTCAAGGCCCTGTGCGACATCCCCGTGTTCCACGACGACCAGCACGGCACCGCCGTCATCGCCCTGGCAGGGCTGCTCAACGCCCTGAAGGTGGTGGGCAAGCGCCTGGAGGATATCCGGGTCGTCGTCAACGGGGCGGGCGCCGCCGGAACGGCCATCGCCCGGCTGCTGGCCTCCGCCGGAGCGGGGGATGTTATCGTCTGCGACCGGTCCGGCCCCATCGCCGCCTCCCGACCCGGTCTGAACGCCCCCAAGGCCTCTCTGGCCGCCGTGACCAACAAGACCGGCCTCACCGGCACCCTCGCCGACGCCCTCCGGGGCGCGGACGCGGTCATCGGCGTGTCCGCCCCCGGCGCGATCACCGGCCCCATGGTCCGCTCCATGGCCCGTGACGCCATCGTGTTCGCCTGTGCCAACCCCACCCCGGAGATATTCCCCGACGAGGCCATAGCCAACGGGGCCGCCGTGGCCGCCACAGGCCGGAGCGACATGCCCAACCAGCTCAACAACGTCCTGGCCTTTCCCGGCATCTTCCGGGGGGCGCTGGACGTGCGGGCCAGGGATATCAACCACCAGATGAAGGTGGCCGCCGCCCACGCCCTGGCGGGGCTGGTCAGCGAGGAGGAGCTCTCCGCCCAGTACATCATCCCCAAGCCCTTTGACCCCCGGGTCCGTGCCGCCGTGGCCGCCGCCGTGGCCCAGGCCGCCCGGGACTCCGGCGCAGCCCGGATATAAAAGCGAACAAGATACCGATATCACGGTTGCCCCCGGTCCGCAGGACCGGGGGCAATGTCTGTTTTATTGGCCTATATTCTTATCTGCGTCTCCTGCCCAGGAGCACGCCCAGCATCACCAGGGCGCCTGCCAGGGCTACGCCACAGCCGCCCAGCGCCATCCAGAGGATGGGCGAGCCGCCGCTGTCGGCGGGGGGCTGGGTGGGCGCAGGCGTCGCGGGCACCATGGTCTGCATCGGCGGCGCGGGGGTGGGGGTGGGCTCCGCTGTGGGCGTGGGCACGGCAGTGGGTTCCGCCGTGGGCGGGGCCGTCCACTGGACGAAGGGGGTGTACACCGGCTCCGCCGTCACCGGCGCGGGCACATTGGTGGGCGGCGGGACGGGGGTAGGCGTCACCGGCACAGGGGTCACCGGCGGGGCCGTCACCGATATGGGCGCCACCGTGGGGGTGGGCGACGGTATCGGTGTGGGCGTAGGCGTCGGCGTAGGTGTTGGTGTTGGTGTTGGCGTGGGTGTCGGTGTGGGCGTGGGTGTAGGTGTCGGCGTCGGCTCAGGTGTAGGCTCCGGTGTGGGCTCAGGCGTCGGCTCCGGTGTGGGCTCAGGCGTCGGTTCAGGCGTAGGCTCAGGCGTAGGTTCCGGTGTCGGCTCAGGCGTCGGTTCAGGGGTAGGCTCAGGCGTCGGCTCGGGCGTCGGTTCAGGCGTAGGCTCCGGTGTCGGCTCCGGTGTCGGTTCCGGCGTTGGTTCCGGCGTCGGCTCCGGGGTAGGTTCAGGTGTGGGCTCCGGTGTGGGCTCCGGCGTCGGCTCGGGCGTAGGTTCCGGTGTAGGCTCAGGGGTAGGCTCAGGGGTAGGCTCAGGCGTCGGTTCCGGTGTGGGTTCCGGCGTCGGCTCAGGCGTCGGTTCAGGCGTGGGGCTGGGTATCAGCATGGTCCCCGCCGCCGGGCGGGTGTCGGTGGCATCGCACCGGTCGCACTGGGCCGTCTCGGTGCCGTCCGCCTCAAAGGTGGCGTCGCCGTTATACACATAGTTGGTGAAGCTGTGGCCCAGGGCCGGGACGGTCACGTCATACCGGTCGGTGTACTCCACACCGTCCACGGCGGCGCTGGCCGTATAGCCGGCAAACCCGTCCTGGGTACAGGTGGGCATGGCCGCGTTCCCCTCGGTCACCTGGGCGGTGACCACAATGGTGTGGGCGGGGTCGTTTTGGCAGGTGAAGACCGCCTCCGCCCAGCTGCCATCCTCCGCCCAGCTCCAGACCGGCTCCCCCCAGTCATGGCCGGAGGCAAAGCCGCCGTCCTCAAAGCGGTATTCCATCTCCTCGCCGCCCACCTGGGCCAGGTGCTCCGCCCCGGTCACATAGGCATAGAGGTCCGTGTCCTGGCTGTCCGACGCGGCCTGATGTCCCGCCGGGAGCCAGGGGGCCCCGTCGATGGACACGGCCCCCTCCCCGGGGTTCGCTATCTGAAGGAGATACAGCTCCTCCCCCGCCTCATTCCGGGGCGGCACGTCCAGCTGGGCCTTTACGCTGCCCCCGTTGATGGTGACATGGTCTCCCCCGCCTATGGCGTCCGCGGTGACAGCGCCGCCGTTGACGGTGATATCCCCGCCGGTCTCCCCGCTGTCGGCGCCGATGGCCGTCAGGCCCTGGGTGCTGTGGGCGATGAGGGCGCCCCCCCGGCCGGACTGGCTCCATATCGTCAGGGAACTGCCCTCGGGCACATGGATGCCCTCCGGGAGGGTCAGCCGGGCGTCGTCCTTCAGAAGGATGTGGACCTCACCGCTGACCTGCAGCCGCTCGTTCACGGTCACGTCCCCGTTCACCACATACCAGCCCCCCGCCGCGGCCCTGTCCAGAGCCATGGGCCCCGTCAGCATGACGGCGTCCGTGGTCTTTTCGTGGTTTGCCGGGTCCGTGGGGTCATAATAGGGCACGGCCGATTCCATGTACATCGGGGCCGGTTCCGGGGGCTGCTCCACCACCGGGCCAGGCTCCAGCATCCCCTCATCCTCCGGGGGCACGCCGCCCTCCGGGGCGGGCTCCTGCTCCGTCTGGGGGCCCGCCTCGACGATCACGTCCGGTTCCGGACCCGCCTCGCCGGGCTCATAGGCCGCGCCCATCTGGGCGGCCAGGATGGCCAGCAGCACAAGCACCGCCAGCAGCTTTTGCAAACGCTTGGTCACACTGTTCCCTTCCTTTCCGTATTTTGTTATAAGTCGAACAACGTCATCTGGCTGGTCTCCGGCAGCGCGCCGAAGGCCCCCAGCTTTTTCAGCACCTCGATATGGGCGGAACTGACCTTGGGGCACACCGCCGCCACGTCCTCGATGGACACGAAGGTCCGTCCCCCCTCCCTGGCCCGGGCCAGGTCCAGGGCCGCCGCCTCTCCCAGGCCGGACACGGCCACAAAGGGCACCCGCAGGCACTTGTCCCCCACCAGGTCGAACCGGAAGGCGTCGGACTGGTACAAGTCGATGGGGGCGAAATCGAACCCCCGCATGTAAAACTCGTACACCATCTCCAGGGTGGTCAGCAGGTCCTGCTCCTTGGCCGTGGCGTTGGGGTTGCCGTTTATCTCCCGTATCTTGGCCCGGACCTTGTTGACCCCGCCCACCATCATCTCCGCGTCGAAGCCGTCCTTCTGGCTGCGGCGGTAAAACAGCGCGGAATAGAAGGCCAGGGGCTTATGGACCTTATACCAGGCGATGCGGAAGGCCATCAGCACGTATGCCACCGCGTGGGCCTTGGGGAACAGATACTCTATTTTGTGGCAGGAGTCGATGTACCACTGGGGCACGCCGTGGCTGCGCATGGCCTCCTCCTGCTCCTCGGTGAGCTGCTTGTTCTTTTTGCGCACGTTCTCCATGGCCTTGAAGGCCGTGTTGGCGTCGATGCCCTGCTGCATCAGGTAGAGCATGATGTCGTCACGGCAGCCGATGGTCTGGGACACGGAGATGCCGGACCGGATCAGGTCCTGGGCGTTGCCCAGCCACACCCCCGTGCCGTGGGAGTAGCCGGAAAGGCGCACCAGCATGTCGAACTTGTCAGGCTTGGTGTCCACCAGCATCTGGCGGGTGAAGCCGGTGCCGAACTCCGGGATGCCCAGAGAGCCGGTCTGGCCGATGATGGGGTCGTCCTCCGGCACCCCCAGCGCCTTGGGGGAGGAGAACAGGCTCATGGTGGGCCCGTCGTCCAGGCGGATGGTCTTGGCGTCCGTGCCGGTCAGCCGCTCCAGCATGTTTATCATGGTGGGATTATCATGGCCCAGCTCGTCCAGCTTCAGAAGGTAGTCCTCCATGAAGTGGTATTCCAGGTGGGTGGTGATAACGCCCGTGTCCGCGTCGTCCGCCGGGTGCTGGACCGGGCAGAAATCCGTCACATCCATGTCCTGGGGGATGATGACCAGCCCCCCGGGATGCTGGCCGGTGGTGCGCTTCACCCCCACCAGCCCCAGGGCCAGGCGGTTCATCTCCGCCTGGTTATAGGTCAGGCCGTGCTCCTCGGCGTAGCGCTTCACATAGCCGTAGGCGGTTTTTTCCGCGATGGTGCCCACGGTCCCCGCTTTGAACACGTGGTCCTCCCCGAACAGGGTCTTGGTGTAGGCGTGGGCGTTGGCCTGGTACTCCCCGGAGAAGTTCAGGTCGATGTCCGGCACCTTGTCCCCCTTGATGCCCAGGAAGGTGGCAAAGGGGATGTCAAAGCCCTCCTTGCGCATCTCCCGGCCGCACCGGGGACACATCTTGTCGGGCATGTCCGCCCCGCAGCCGTAGCCCTTGCCGGACTCGAAATCCGTATGGTAGCACCCCGGACACAGATAGTGGGCCGGGAGGCTGTTCACCTCCGTGATGCCCGCGAGATAGGCCACCAGGCTGGAGCCCACGCTGCCACGGCTGCCCACCAGATAGCCGTGGGCGTTTGAGTCCGCCACCAGCTTTTGGGCGGACATGTATATCACGTCGAAATGGCGGCCCAGGATGGTGTTCATCTCCATCTCCACCCGGTCGGTGATGATCTTCTCCGGGCTGTCGCCGTATAGCTCCCGCAGCTTGCCGTAGACCAGGTCCTTCAGCTGTCCGGCGGAGTTTTCGATGACCGGGGGATACAGCCGCA
Source organism: uncultured Oscillospiraceae bacterium (assembly GCA_947631805.1). Lineage (GTDB taxonomy): Bacteria > Bacillota > Clostridia > Oscillospirales > Oscillospiraceae > CAJOIG01. The sequence goes on from CANRNA010000012.1 coordinate 6,558, forward strand.
GCTCCGGCAGCAGGGCCACCTGCCCCTCCACCATGTCCGCCACCAGGTTGGTATTGGCCACCACCACCTGATAGGCCCGCTCCTCCCCCAGATAGGCGAATTCCCGGAGCATCTCGTCGGTGGTGCGAAAATACAGGGGCAGCTCCTTGTCCGCGTCGGAGAAGTTTTTCATGTTGAGCAGGATATGCCGGTATATCTCGTCCTCCGGGTCGAGAAAATGCACGTCCCCGGTGGCGCACACCGGCTTTCCCAGTTCGTCCCCGATGGCGATGACCTGCCGGTTGAAGTCCTGCAGCTCCTCCACGCTCCTGGCCATGCCCGCGTCCAGCATGAAGGCGTTGTTGGAGACAGGCATGATCTCCAAATAGTCGTAAAAGGACGCGATGCGCAGCGCCTCCCGGTGGCTGCGGTGACGCACCACCGCCTGGAACAGCTCCCCCGCCTCGCAGGCGCTGCCCACCAGCAGCCCCTCCCGGTGGGCCATGAGCAGGCTCTTGGGGATGATGGGCTGCTTGCGGAAGTGCTCCAGGTGGCTCTTGGATATGAGCTCGTAGAGGTTTTTCAGCCCCTTCCTGTTTTTCACCAGCAGGGAGATGTGCCTGGTGCGGGGGTGGCGGCCGGACTGCCGCCGCAGGCGCAGACACAGCTCGTTCACCTGTCCCAGCCGCTCCGCGCCCTGTTCCCGGAGCATGGGGATGAACTTTTCCAGCAGCCGCCCGCACACCAGCGCGTCGTCGCTGGCCCGGTGGTGGTTGAACGCGGGCAGGCCCAGCCTGTCCGCCACCATGTCCAGCTTGAACTTGCGCATGTCCGGCAAGAGGGCCTGGGACAGGGCCAGGGTGTCGATGTACAGGGGCTCGAAGGGCCTGCCCAGCCGCTCCGCCCCGGCGGTGATGAAGCCGATGTCGAACTCCGCGTTGTGGGCGCACAGGGGCCTGTCCCCCACAAAGTCCAAAAACGCCCCGATGGCCTCCCCCTCCGAGGGGGCCCCGAACACGTCCCGGTCGGTGATGCCCGTCAGCCGCTGGATGTCCGGCGGGATGGGCATGCCAGGGTCCACAAAGGTCTGGAACCGCTCCCCTGCCGTGCCGCCGTGGAACACCACCGCGCCTATCTCCGTGATCCGGTCGTGCCGGTCGGAAAGGCCGGTGGTCTCGATGTCAAAGGCCACATAGTCCCCGTCCACCGCGCCGTCCCCCTGGCCCCAGACAGCGGCGCTCTCATCCAGGTCGTTGACATAATATCCTTCCATGCCATAGATGACCTTGATATCCTTGGCCGCCTTGGAGGCCGCGGGGAACGCCTGGGCCACCCCGTGGTCGGTGATGGCCACGGCGCTCATGCCCCAGGCGGCGGCCCGCTTCACGGCGGCGGCCGGGTCCGTCAGGGCGTCCATGGAGGACATCTGGGTGTGCAGGTGCAGCTCCACCCGCTTCACCGGGGCGCTGTCCGCCCGGATGGCCGGGGCCTGGGCCAGCTGGATATGCCGGGGCTCCAGCTCCGGCTCCTTGCTGTAGTTGTTGAATTTCATGGCGCCGGACACGGTCAGATACATCCCCGGAGCGATCTTGTCCACGATGGACTGGTCCTCCTCCTTGGGGATGTACTTGGACACCCGGACGCTGCCGGTGCCGTCGGTCATGTCGAACTGGAGCACCGACGCCCCCAGCCGCTGGATGGGGCGGCTCTCGGCGGCGAACACCCGGCCGGATACCACCAGGGTCTTCTGCTCCGGGGAGGCGTCCTTCATGGGGATGGGCTTGCCCTTGACGGCCTTGCCCAGCAGCACCTTGCCGGTGGGGGCCTCTCCGGCCTTTTTCGGCGCGGGGGCCGCCTCCTGCTGGGGCCACTGTGCCTCCACGGTCACGCTCTGCAGACCGAAATCCCCGGCGATGGCCCACTCCATGGCGGATATCTCCGCCGGGGCGGGCATGGCGGGAAAGAGGACCTGGACGGTCATGGCCGTCCGCTCCCGATTCACCGTGGCGCTCTGCACGAACGCCTGGCGCAGGTCGCCGTAGGTCCTCTCCACCCCCTCGCAGCAGGGGAACATCTCTAAAAGCGCGATCTTTTCCACTGGTATGTACTCCAAAGAATAGTGCCGAAGACTATGTGTTCAGATGTTTTTGACAATCTCTATGTATTCTCGATAAGCTCCATCAGTCCGTCCAGGAGCTCCTCCTCCGGGACCCTGGTGCGCACCACCTGTCCCTTGACGAAAAGGCTGCCGAAGCCCTTGCCTCCGGCTATGCCGAAGTCTGCCTCCCGGGCCTCTCCCGGGCCGTTCACCTCGCAGCCCATCACCGCCACGGTGATGTCCCGAGGAAGGCCGGAGACCCGCTCCTCCACCCGTTTGGCCAGGGAGATGAGGTCGATGCGCGTCCGGCCGCAGGTGGGACAGGACACGAACCGCACCCCGCCCTTTCGCAGGCCGCAGGCCCGCAATATGGCCAGCCCCGCTTTTACCTCCTCCGCCGGGTCGGCGGTGAGGCTCACCCGGATGGTGTCCCCGATGCCCTCCATGAGCAGAGCGCCGATGCCCACAGCGGAGTTGACAAGCCCCCCGTAGCTGGTGCCCGCCTCGGTGACGCCCACATGCAGAGGGCAGTCGAACCGCTCCGCCGCCAGCCGGTAGGCGGCCACGGCGGTGGGCACGTCCGACGCCTTCACCGACAGGGCGATGTCCTCAAAATGGGCCCGGCGCAGGGCGGCTATCTCCCCGGCGGCGCTCTCCACCAGCGCCTCCGCCGTGGGGCCCCCGTACCGCTCCAGCAGCCGCTTTTCCAGAGACCCCGTGTTCACCCCGATGCGGATAGGGACGTGCCGGGCCCGGCAGGCGGCGGCCACCGCCTCCACCCGCTCCGGCGCCCCTATGTTCCCCGGATTGATGCGCACCGCGTCCACCCCGGCCTCCGCCGCCCCTATCGCCAGCCGATGGTCGAAGTGGATGTCCGCCACCACGGGCATGGGGGCCTGGGCCATGATGTCCCGCAAAGCCCGGACAGCCGCCTCGTCCGGCACGGCCACCCGGATGATGTCGCACCCGGCGGCCCGCAGACGGCGCATCTGCTCTAAGGTGGCCTGGGCGTCGCGGGTATCCGTGTTGCACATGGACTGCACCGTCACCGGCGCGCCGCCCCCCATGGGGACGGAGCCCACGTATATCCTTTTCGTCTCGTCTCTTTTCATCTCTACCTGGCTATGATCCTCACCACGTCGTTGTACATCACATATACCATCAGCCCCAGCAGCAGCACCAGCCCCGCCGTGTTCACGAACCCCTCGTACTTGGGGTCTATCCGCCGCCGGAACAGCCGTTCCAGCAGCCAGGTCACCAGCAGGAAGAACACCCGCCCCCCGTCCAGCGCTGGCAGGGGCAGCAGGTTCATCACCGCCAGGTTCACCGCGATGAAAGCGCTCAGGTAGGCGATGTTGAGCAGCCCGTCGTACACCGACGGCGACTCGGTGCCCACCTCGGCGATCATGTCCACGATGCCCACCACGCCGGTCATCTGCCTGACGCCCGCCGCGCCGGTGATGAGGTCCGTCAGCCCCAGGCGCACCATGCGCACGAAGTCCAGCGCGCAGTACCAGGCGTATTTCAGCTTGGCCCAGAGGCCCGTCTCCAGGTTTTCAAAGTAAAACCCGTAGCGCGTCACCGTCTCGCCGGTGTCCGGGTCCACATACTCCCGGGGGGTCATGTGGTAATTTTCCAGGTGCACCTTCTCCCCGTTTCGGATGAGCACGATGTCCATGTACTCGCTGCCGCCCCTGGCCATATACACCGACACGTCGCTGGCGAGATAGGTCCTCTCCCCGTTGACCCTGTAAAAGGTGTCCCCCGCCTGGATGCCGTACTCCCCCTCATAGGGGCAGCCGTCCATGAATCGGGTGACGGTGGGGGGCGAAAAGGCGCTGAGCTGGCTGTAGCAGACCAGTATCAGCCCCAGCCCCAGCAGGAAGTTCATGAACGCCCCCGCCACCAGTATGACAAGCTTTTTCCCCACCGGGGCGTTGGAGAAGGCCGCCGGGTCCGGGGAGTCACCGTCCTCCCCCTCCATGGCGCAGAACCCGCCCACAGGCAGGCACCGCAGACTGATCTGGGTCCCGCTGGCGGTGGTCTTGTGCCAGAAGGCCGGGCCCATGCCCAGGGAGAACTCCAGCACCTTCACCCCGCACAGCCGGGCCGCCAGAAAGTGGCCCAGCTCGTGGATGGCGATGAGGACGCCGAATATGAAGATGGCCAAGAGGATATACAGGAATGTTGCCATATCGTTTCCTTCCTATGCTCTGCTGGAAACAGTGTATGAAGCCCGCGGGCGGATTATCGTTCCTCCGCCGCCAGCCTTGCCTGGGCGTCCGCCTGGAGGATGTCGTCCAGGGTGGGGTCCGCTATACGGGGGGCGCGCTCCACTGCCGCCGCCACCCGGTCGTAGATATCATTATACCCTATCCGCCCCTGCAAAAACAGGGCCACCGCCCTCTCGTTGGCGGCGCTCATCACCGCCGGGGCCACGCCGCCCCGCCGGGCGCAGTCCATGGCCAGGGCCAGGCACGGGGTCTTCTCCAGGTCCGGGGCCTGGAAGGTCATGTCCCTCATGCTCCAGAAGTCCAGCCGCCGGTAGGGCGACGGGGCCCGCTCCGGCCAGGTCATGGCGTACTGGATGGGCAGGCCCATGTCCGGCACAGCCAGCTGGGCCAGAACAGTCCCGTCGGTAAGCTCCACCATGGAGTGGATGACGCTCTGGGGGTGGACCACCACCTGGATATCGTCCGGGCCCACGGCGAAAAGGTGCATGGCCTCGATGAATTCCAGCCCCTTGTTCATCATGGTGGCGCTGTCCACGGATATCTTCGCCCCCATGCTCCAGTTGGGGTGCTTCACCGCCTGCTGCGGGGTCACGGAGGCGGTCTGCTCCCTGGTCCAGCCCCGGAAGGGTCCCCCCGAGCCGGTGAGCAGTATCTTTTTCAGCTGGTCCCGCCGCCCCTCCAGGCACTGGAAAATGGCGGAGTGCTCCGAGTCCACGGGGATGATCTCCGCCCCGGTCCGGGCCGCCGCGGCCATCACCAGTGCCCCGGCGCACACCAGTGTCTCCTTGTTGGCCAGGCATATCCGCTTTTTCAGCTCGATGGCGTCCAGGGTGGGCCGCAGGCCCACGGCGCCGGACACCGCCGTCACCACGCCCTCGCAGTCCGCCGCGGCCGCCCGCCGCAGGCCGGACAGTCCCTCGCCTATCTCCACATCCATGTCCGCCACGGCCACGCGCAGCGCGGCGGCGGCCTTTTCGTCATACATGGCCGCGAAGGAGGGCCGGAACCGCCTGATCTGCTCCTCCATGAGCTCTACGCTCCGCTGGGCGGTCAGGGCCTCCACCCGCAGCCCCAGCCGGGCGGCCGCCTCCAGGCTCTGCCGCCCGATGGACCCGGTGGAGCCCAAAACGGAAATCGACTTTATCATCTCTCTATGCCTTGCCTTTTCATCAACTATTGCACGTCGCCGAAGCGCCTGTTTCTCTCCCGGAAGGCGGCGATGGCCTTGTCGAACTCCTTCTCGTCGAAGTCAGGCCACAGCACGTCGGAAAAATACATCTCCGTGTAGGCCAGCTCCCACAGCAGGAAGTTGGAGATGCGCTTTTCCCCGCCGGGGCGGATGAGCAGGTCCGGGTCCGGGATATGCCCGCCCCACATATAGCCGCCGAAGACGTCCTCCGTCAGCTCCGGGCAGCCCGCCGCCGCCCACCTTTTCGCCGCCCGGACGATCTCGTCCCGGCCGCCGTAGTTCAGGCAGATATTCACCTGCCCGCCGGTATACCCGGCGGACTTTTCCATGCACGCGGCGCACATCTGCCGCAGCTTTGGGCTGAAGGGCGTCAGGTCCCCGAAGATACATATCCGTATCTGCTCCTTGTCCATGTCCCGCAGGGCCTGGCGCAGATACTTCTCCAGCAGGGCCATGATGCCCTCCACCTCCTCCCGGGGACGCTTCCAGTTCTCCGTGGAGAAGGCGTAGACCGTCAGGTATTCCACGCCCAGCTTCTGGCAGTACCTGGCCGCCCGGCGGAAGCTGTCCGCCCCGGCGGAGTGACCGGCGGTGCGGGGCATGCCCCGCATTTTGGCCCACCGACCGTTGCCGTCCATGATAACGGCGATATGGCGGGGGAGCCCCGTGGGCCCTCCCGCCAGCTCGGCTCGCTTATCGGCGCTCATATCGCAAACAGCTCTTTTTCCTTGGTCTCGGTGAGCTTGTCGATGTCCTTGATGTTGTCGTCGGTCATCTTTTGCAGCTCTTTTTCCAGGTCCTTCTGGTCATCCTCGGTGATGTCCCCGCTCTTCTGCTGCTTTTTGATCTTGTCCATGGCGTCCCGGCGGATGTTGCGCACGGCCACCTTGGCCTCCTCGCCGTACTTGCGCACCTGCTTGGCCAGGTCCTTGCGCCGCTCCTCGGTCAGCTGGGGGAAGGCCAGACGGATGACCCGGCCGTCGTTCTGGGGGTTGATGCCCAGCTCGGAGGCCTGGATGGCCTTTTCAATGCCCTTGAGCACGGAGTTGTCCCAGGGGGTGATCACCAGGGTGCGGGGGTCTGGCACGGAGACGGCCGCCACCTGGTTGATGGGGGTGAGGGAACCGTAATAATCCACGGTGATGCCGTTCAGGACGGCGGCGTTGGCACGCCCGGCCCGCACGGAATCGAACTGCCCGGACAGGAAGTCCTTGGCTTTTTTCATCTTCTCTTCAAATTCCTTGAGCTCCGACATGGTCAGGTCCTCCTTTTGTGTTGTGTTCAGATTATTTCAAACCGGGCTCTCCCGGCGGGTAATGCCTTTTATTCCACGATGGTCCCTATCTTCTCCCCCATGACCGCCCGGACGATGTTCTCCGGCGGGTCCAGGGCGAATATCAGGGTGGGGATGGCGTTGTCCCGCAGAAGGCTGGTGGCGGTGGAGTCGATGACCTTCAGGTCCTTCGCCAGTATCTCCCCGTAGCCGATGCGGTCCAGGCGCACCGCCGTGGGGTCCTTCCTCGGGTCGGCGGTGTACACCCCGTCGATGTTTTTGGCCATGAGCAGGGCGTCCGCCCCTATCTCGGCGGCCTTCAGGGCCGCGGCGGAGTCCGTGCTGAAATAGGGGTTGCCGCTGCCGGCGGCAAACAGGACCACCCGCCCCTTTTCCAGGTGGTGCATGGCCCGGCCGTAGGAATAGCTCTCCGCCACACGGGGCATATCCAGCATGGTCATCACCCGGGCGGGGACGCCCTGCTGCTCCAGCACCTCCCCCATGGCCAGGCTGTTCATCACCGTGGCCAGCATGCCCATCTGGTCGGCCCGGGAGCGCTCCATTTTGCCGCCCCCGTCCTTGGCCCCCCGCCAGTAGTTGCCGCCGCCGGTGACCAGGCCGATCTGCACGCCCCTGTCCACGCATGTCTTCACCGCCCGGGCCACCTGGCCCATCACGCCGAAATCCAGCCCCCGGCCGCTCTCGCCGCCCAGTGCCTCGCCGCTGAGCTTCAAAAGCACCCGGCGGTACGCCGTCTTTTCCATAACAGGACAAGCCCCTCTCGTCTCATTTTGTTCCAGTATACGGCGCAAAGGTTACATTTTCAACCACATCCCCGCAGCCTTTTCGCCCAGCTTTAAATTTTACCACAACCGGCCGCCGATTTCAACCGGCTTCGCGCCCCCGCCGGGCTACAATCGTCCCATGGAGATCATCTATCTGGATGAGCTGTTCGTCCTGGAGCTCATCATCGACTACTTCCTGCTGCTGGGCACGGCCCGGCTGTGCTCGCTGCCCTACCGGCGGGGCCGGTTTTTGGCCGGGGCGGCGCTTGGGGCGGCGTGGAGCTGCGGGGGCGTGGCGCCGAAGCTCGCCTGGCTGACCGTGCCGGTGATGCGCCCCGTGCTGGCCCTGGCAATGACCCTGGCCGCCTTCGGCGGGGAGCGGCGGCTGGGAAAGTGCTTCGCCGCGTTTCTGGGGGTGTCCGCCCTGTTCGGCGGGGCGGTGTACGCCGCGGGCCTGCTCCGGGGCGACGGGGCGGAGGCCGTCCCGCCCCGGCTAGATATGCGGGTGCTCATTCTGGCCTTCGCCGTGAGTTGGGCGGTGATGGGGCTGCTGTTCCGGGGCGGGGTGAAGGCCGCCTCCCGGCGCATTCTGGATGTGACCATAGAGCGCCAGGGCAGGACCGTGCGCCTGCGGGCCTTGGAGGACACGGGCAACGGCCTGGTGGACCCCATGTCCGGCTGCGCCGCGCTGGTGGCGGAGGCAGAGGCCGTAGGCGGGCTGTTTCCCGCCGGGGACGGGCCGCTGCTGCGGGGCCCTCCGGCGGAGGCAGTGCTGCGCATCCCCGGCATGCGGCTGATACCCTACGCCGGAGTGGAGGGCCAGAGCCGTCTGCTGCTGGCCTTCAAGCCGGACCGGGTGACCGTGAACGGCGTGGAGCGCCATGACCTGGTGGCCGCCGTCACCCCCGCCCCGCTGGGCACCGACGGCTGCTATGACGCCGTGATCTAGATTTGGATAAGGAGCGTGACCATGAACAAGCTGATACTATGGCTGCTGCAGCTGCAGCTGCGCTTACAGCCCCCCTCCCGCCTGTACTACATCGGCGGCAGCGACGTTCTGCCCCCGCCCCTGGAAAAGGACGAGGAGGAGCGGGCCATCGCCGCCCTCATCCAGGGGGACCACGAGGCGAGACAGATGCTCATCGAGCACAACCTGCGTCTGGTGGTCTATATCGCCCGCCGGTTCGAGAACACCGGCGTGAACATCGAGGACCTGATATCCATCGGCACCATCGGGCTCATCAAGGCCATCGGCACCTTCAACCCGGATAAGCGCATCAAGCTGGCTACCTACGCCTCCCGGTGCATCGAAAACGAGATACTCATGTTCCTGCGGAAAAAGAGCTCCCACCGGGCGGAAATATCCATCGACGAACCCCTGAACACCGACTGGGACGGCAACGAGCTGCTGCTCAGCGACGTGCTGGGCACCGACGGAGAGGAGGTCATCAAGCCTATCGAGGACGACGTGGAGCGCCAGCTCCTCATGGAGGCCATCGACCGGCTGGACGAGCGGGAGCGGTCCATCATCCTCATGCGCTTCGGCCTGGAGGGTTATGAGGAGCTGACCCAAAAGGAGGTGGCGGACCTGCTGGGCATCTCCCAGAGCTACATAAGCCGCCTGGAAAAGCGCATCATCCTCCGCCTCCGCCGCGAGCTCATCCGCCAGTTCTGACCTGTTGACGTCCGGGGCCGTTCTCATGGGAGAACGGCCCCGGACCTTTTTTCTCCCTCCTCCCCGAACGGAAAGAAGGAGAAAAAGAAACAAAATTAAACAAATCTTAAAAATGCCTATGCTTTTTTGATGCTGCGCCGGTTTATGGTAATACTACCATCAGAACGCATACCGAATGGAGGAATGAGACATGCGTTTTGCCAGCGACGAGGCGTCAAAACGCCAATATACAGAGTTTCTCACCGCCCATCCCCGGTGCAATTTCCAGCAGTCGGTGGAGTGGGCCCGTGTCAAGAACTGCTGGACCAACGAGATCATCCTGGCCGAGGACGAGGCCGGGAACATCACCGGCGGTCTGAGCGTGCTCATCCGGCGGGTGCCCTTTTTCGGCGATCTGATGTACTGCGCACGGGGGCCGGTGTGCGACACCGGCGACCAGGACGCTCTGCGTCAGCTCACCCAGGGCGCGGCCATCCTGGCGAAGAAATACCACGCCATGGCCCTGCGGATGGAGCCGGACGTGCCGGAGGACGACGAGGCGTTCCGCTCCATCATGGAGGGGCTTGGCTACGCCTTCCGGGACCGGGTCCGGGATTCCCGGGACGTGATACAGCCCCGGCAGGTCTTCCGCCTGGACATCGGCGGCAGGACCGAGGAGGAGATAATGGCCGGTTTCAACCGGAAGCTGCGCTACAACATCCGCCTGGCCATGCGCCGGGGCGTCCAGATACGGGAGGGCACGCGGGAGGACCTGGCCGTGTTCCACCGGCTCATGGAGGAGACGGGCCGCCGGGACGGCTTTCTCACCAGGCCCCTGAGCTACTTCCAACGGGTGTGGGACGAGCTGGGCCCGGAGCATGTGACGCTCCTGCTGGCCTGCTATGACGGCCAGCCCATCGCCGGGTCCATCCCCATCTTCTACGGCAACAAGACCTGGTACGCCTTCAGCGCCAGCAGCGCCGCCCACCGGGACCTGATGCCCAACTATCTGCTCCAGTGGGAGATGATACGCCGGGCCGTGGCCCGTGGCTGCCAGATATACGATTTGCGGGGCGTGCTGGAAAACGCCGACCCGTCCAACGGGCTGTACCTGTTCAAAAGCCACTTCGGCGGCAAGCTGACCAGCTTCACGGGAGAGGTCACCATGCCCTATCGGCCCGCCGTCTACCGGCTGTACCGGCTGGCGGAGCGGTCCTATATGCGCCTGCGGGGCCAGACGGCCTCTGTCCTCCGCCGTCTGGGCCA
>CANRNA010000013.1 GCA_947631805.1 uncultured Oscillospiraceae bacterium
ATGACCTGGCTGACGCCCTTTTCCTGCATGGTCACGCCCAGCAGCACGTCCGCCTTCTCCATGGTGCCCCGCCGGTGGGTGATGACCACGAACTGGGTGGCGTGGAGCCGGTGCAGGTAATCGGCGAACCGGACCACGTTCTCCTCGTCCAGAGCCGCCTCGATCTCGTCCATGACGCAGAAGGGGGTGGGCTTGAGCTTCAGTATGGAGAAGTACAGGGCTATGGCCACGAAAGCCTTCTCCCCGCCGGACAGAAGGCTGATGTTGCTGACCGCCTTCCCCGGGGGCTGGACCTTTATCTCGATGCCGCAGTTAAGCACATCGCTTTCGTCCTCCAGCCGCAGGGAGGCCCGCCCGCCCCCGAACAGCTCCAGGAACGTGGCCCGGAAGCTGTCGTTGATGGCCGCGAACTCCCGGGTGAATATCTCCTCCATCTGGCGGGTGATATCCCCGATGATGCCCAGCAGCTCCTCCTTGGCCTTGGCGATGTCGTCCCGCTGGCCGGTCAAATACTCGTACCGCTCCCCTACCCGTTTGCTCTCCTCGATGGCGCCCAGGTTGGGGGTGCCCAGTTCCCGGATGAGACGGCGCAGCTCCCCGATGCGGCGGTTGGCCGCCGTCAGGCTCTGGATGGGCTTGCGCTGGGCCTGGGCGGCGGTGCGGGTCAGCTCGTAGGTGTCCCACAGCCGGTCCACCAGCTGCTTTTCCTCCATCTCCGCCGCCAGGGTCTGCCGCTCGATGGAGGCAACAAGCCGTTCCTGGTCGATGAGGGCCTCGTTCTGCCGCTGGGCGTCCCGGTCGGCCTGGGTCCGCTTGGCCTCCAGCTCCAGCTTTTGGGCCGTGATGGCCCGCTGCTGCTCCCGAAGGGCCTCCGCCTGCTCCGCCAGGGTCCGTCCCCGCTCCTCGTTCCGGGCCAGGGACTGGTCGATGGCCGCGTTTTTCTTTTCATAGTCCGCCATGAGGGCGCGGCGCTGCTCGCCTCCCGCCGTCATGGCCTCCCTCACGTCCTGAAGCTGCTTGGCGCTTGTCTTTTTCGCGTCCCGCTCCGCCTGGATGGACGCCGCCTGGCTCTGGACCTCCGCCAGCTCCTGCCCTGCCACGTCCATGTCGTACCGAGCCGCCGCCAGCTCCCGCTCGGCGTTTTGCAGCGCCTCGCTCCGCTCTCCACAGCGCTTTTCCAGCGCCGCGCGCTCCCGGCGCAGCCGCTCCAGCTCGTTGGCCCTGGACAGGATACCCGTGCCCTTGGCCGCGCTGCCGCCGGTCATGGACCCGCCCGCGTGTATCATCTGCCCGTCCAGGGACACGATGCGGAACTGATTTTCATGGCGCCGGGCGATGGCCACGGCGTCGGCCAATGTCTCCGCCACCACCGTCCTGCCCAGGAGGTTTTCAAAGATGTTCTGATACCGCCCGTCGAACTCCGCCAACTCCAGCGCCAGGCCCAGATAGCCCGCCTCGCCCTCCGGCCGCTGGCGCAGCACGCCTCCCCGGATGGCGCTCAGAGGCAGGAACGTGGCCCGGCCGCTGTCCAGTCTCTTCAGCAGCTCGATGGCCTTTTTGCCGTCCGACTGCTCGTCCACCACGATGTTCTGGGCGGCGGCCCCCAGGGCCGTCTCTATGGCCAGGGCATATCTGTCCTCTGTGCGCACCAGATTGGCCACCGGCCCGTGGATGCCCTGCAGGGTGCCACGGCCGCTCTCCCGCATGACGGTCTTCACCGCCCGGTTGTAGCCCTCGTAGTCCTTTTCCATCTCCGACAGCATGATGATGCGCCCGTCCATGCTCCGGCCGTCCACGGTCAGGCGGGTGACCTCCTCCCGGAGAGCCGCCACCCGGCTCTCCCGGCCTGACATCTTCATCCTGTGGCCGTTGACGATGTTGGAAAGCTGGCCGATACGGGCGGCCAGAGCCTCCCCCTCGGCCTCCGACTGGCGCACCCGCTCCAGAAGCTGGGCGATCTGCTCGTCCAGGGCCTGTATGCGCCCGGCGTTCTGGCTCATGTCGCTCTCCAGCCGGGCGATGCTGTCCTGATTGCTCTTCCTGTCGGCGGCCAGCACCGCCGCCGCCTGCTTGTTCTCCCCGATGGCGGCCTCCTGGGCCGACAGCCGGTCCCGGATGGCCTCTATCTCCAGGTCCTTCTCCCGCATGCGCTGGCTGATGGCCTCGGTGCGCTGGTAATTGTCCGCCACGCTGGCCCGCAGCCGCTCCAGCTCCCCCTTGGCCGCCTCATAGCTGGCGCGGATGGACTCCGTCTGGCCGGAGAGCTTGTCCAAACTCTCCATCCAGGCCGAGACCTCCACGTCCCGAAGCTCGTCCCGCAGCGCGATATACTTTTCCGCCACCTCCGCCTGCTTGCGCAGGGGCGTCAGCTGCAGCTCCAGCTCGTCTATCTTGTCCCCCACCCGCAGCAGGGAGTCGTCCGTGGCGGACAGGCGGCGCTCCGCCTCCTCTTTTCTGAAGCGGAAGCGGGAGATACCGGCCGCCTGCTCGAATATCTCCCGGCGGTCGGTGCTCTTGGCCGAGACGATCTCGCCGATGCGCCCCTGGCCGATGATGGAATAGCCGTCCCGGCCCAGGCCCGTGTCCATGAGCAGCTCATTGATGTCCCGGAGGCGGACGGCCTCTTTATTTATGTAGTACTCGCTGTCCCCGCTGCGGTAATACCGCCGGGTGATGGCCAGCTCCTCCCCCTCGGTGGGGAAGATATGGGCGGAGTTGTCCAGCACGAGCGTCACCTGGGCGAAGCCAAGCTTTCCCCGCCGCTCCGTGCCGCCGAAGATCACGTCCTCCATCTTTCCGCCCCGCAGGGCCCTGGTGCGCTGCTCGCCCATGACCCACAGCACCGCGTCGGATATGTTGGACTTGCCCGAGCCGTTGGGCCCGACGATCATGGTCACATCCTTCTCGAAGCGGATGGTGGTCTTGTCCGGGAAGGACTTGAAGCCCTGTATCTCAAGCGCCTTTAAATACAAAATCTTATACCTCAGTGCCAGTTTTATGCCGGTTTTGACACAAAATGCAGTATATCAAAATCCCGGTCCCGCGTCAACCAAAACCACGGTGTCCCCCGCCGCGTCCACGGGCCTTATCCGCACCCCGCCCAGGTCGAACCGCCGGGTGAGAGCGGCGATATTGGCCCGGTGCTGGCCCGTCATGGCGGACACCCGCTCCGGGGCCACCCCCAGGGTGACGAAGGACCCCGCCGGTATCCCCGCCAGCAGCGCCGCCGCCCGGCGCAGCATGATCTCCGAGCGCACCAGCTCCCCCAGGGCGGGGTGATAGGCCCCCGCCGCCGCGCCCCCGGCGGACAGCTCCGCCGTGGGGTTCAGCCCCAGGCGTATCACCTTTATGCCCGCCTGCTCGAACAGGGGCAGGATGTCGGCGCAGACCGCCACCGCGTCGGCCACGGTGTGCTCCCTGTACGTCCCCGCCCGCCACATATCCTCCAGAACGGTGCCCTTCACGATGACCGTGGGGTATATCCGCGCCCCGTAAGGGGCCAGGGCGATGAGCTTACAGGCCGTGTCCCGGTCCGTATCCCGGTCCGCTCCGGGCAGGCCCGTCATCATCTGCAATATGAGCCGCAGGCCCGCTTTTTTCACCAGCCCCGCCGCCCGGACCGTGTCGGCGGCGGTGTGGCCCCGGCCGGAGGCCGCCAGCACCGCGTCCGACATGGACTGGGCCCCCAGCTCCACGGTGCGCACACCGTGCTCCCGCAGCATGGCCAGGGTGTCCTCATCCACCGCGTCGGGCCGGGTGGACAGCCGTATGGCGCTCACCGTCCCGTCCGCCAGATAGGGTCCCGCCGCCTCCAAAAGCTCCAGCTGGAGCGCCCGGCTCACCGCCGTGAAGCTGCCGCCGTAAAAGGCCAGCTCCGCCCCGGTCTCGCCCCGTGCCCTGACCCTCTCCAGCGCGGCGGCCACGTCGGCGCCGGAAACAGGCGAAGGGCTGCCGGTGATGCGCTTCTGGTCGCAGAAAACGCACCCGTTCGGGCAGCCCAGATGGGGGACGAAAAGGGGGATGATCCTCGCTCTCGCCATCAGCTTTTCAGCTTTTCCAGGGCGGCCCTGGCCGCCGCCTGTTCCGCTTCCTTCTTGCTCTTGCCCTCGCCCTGGGCGCTCGCCCCCCCGTGGAGGGCCACGCTGGCGGTGAAGGTCTTGTCATGGTCCGGGCCGGTCTGGTCGATGATGGTGTACACCGGCGCGGCGCCGCCCTCCCGCTGCAATATCTCCTGGAGCTGGGTCTTGTAATCCGTCCGGGCGGGACGGTGCCCGGCCCGGATATCCCGGAGGATGTAGTCGGCGATGAACCGCTCGGCGCTCTCCAGCCCCCCGTCCAGATAGATGGCGGCGATGATGGCCTCCACGCAGTCGGCCAGGATGGACGTGCGGGTCCGGCCCCCGTTGCACTGCTCGTTTTTGCCCAGGCGGATATACTCCCCCAGGCCCAGGCTCAAAGCCACCTGGTGAAGGCTGGCCTCGCACACCAGCTCCGCCCGCAGGCGGGTCAGTCCCCCCTCGGGCATGTCGGGGTACAGGCGGCATATCGTCTTGGCCGCGCAGAAGCCCAGCACCGCGTCGCCCAGAAATTCCAGGCGCTCGTTGCTGTGCCTCGTCTGGAGGCTCTCGTTGGCGTAGGAGCTGTGGGTCAGGGCCGTTTCCAGATAAGAGCGGTCGGTGAACACATATCCCAGGCGCCTCTCCAAAAGCTCCATTACTCCTCGGTGTGGGCGCTCACGTAGGCGGCCAGGTCCCCGATGGTCCGCAGCTTCCGCAGCTCCTCCTCGGGTATCTCGTCCAGGCCGAACTCGTTTTCCAGCTCCACCACCAGCTCCACCACGTCCACGGAGTCGATGCCGATGTCGTCGATGAGATTGGTGTTCTCGTTCAGGCCGTCCGGCTCCATGCCGAACTCGTCGCAGATCATAGAGATGATTTTTTCGTATACCATGATTTAATCCTCCTTCGCTGTGTCCAGCTTCATGTGATCTATATTGGCCTCGATGGCCCCGGCCACATCCGCCTGTACGCAGGCCATGGCCTGGCGCACCGCGTTGAATATGGCCCGGTCATCCGAGCTTCCATGTGCCTTGATGACGGTCTTGCTGATGCCCAGCAGGGCCGTGCCCCCCACCTCGGAGGGGTCCAGCATGGCCTTCAGGCCATACAGGTCTTTTTTGATGAGCAGCGCCCCCAGCTTGTTCTTGCCGCTGGCGTACATGACCTTTTTCAGCTGGCCGAACATGAATTTGGCCGAGCCCTCCACGGTCTTGAGCATCACGTTCCCGGCAAAGCCGTCCGCCACCAGCACGTCCATCTTTCCGGTGAACAGGTCGCTGCCCTCGGCGTTGCCCACAAAGTTTATCCGCCCGGCCCGGGCCGCCTCGCTCAGCAGGGCGAAGGCCTCCTTTTGCAGGGCGCCTCCCTTGGTGTCCTCGGTGCCCACGTTCAGCAGGGCCACCCTGGGATTGTCGCAGCCCATGATCCTCTCGGCGTAAAACGCGCCCATATAGGCGAACTGGAGCAGGTATTCCGCCGTGCACTCCACGTTGGCCCCGCAGTCCATGAGCAGCACGCCCTTGCCGCCGTTTGGCAGCACCGGCCCCAAGGCCGCCCGGCGCACGCCCCGGACCCGCTTGACGATCAGCGTGGCCCCGGTCAGAAGCGCTCCCGTGCTCCCGGCGGACACCACCGCGTCGCCCCGGCCGTCCCGGAGCATGTTCAGCGCCACGGTCATGGACGCGTCCTTTTTCCGCCGCCAGGCCATGCTGGCCTCGTCCTCCATGGTGATGACCTCCGTGGCGTTGACCACGGATATGCCGGGCGCCTGCTGGCCGCCGCAGTCCGCAAGGCAGGCGCGAATGGCCTCCTCCCGGCCCACCAGTACGATCTCCGCGTCCAGCTCCCGGGCGGCCCGCACCGCGCCTCTGACCACCGCCTGGGGGGCGTTGTCGCCGCCCATGGCGTCCAAAATGATCTTCACCGACCAGTCGCCTCCCTTTCTATGATCTTATCCAGTGCCTCCAGCCCCCGCCGGGCCACCGTCAGGTTCCGCTCCCGCTTGGAGCGGATGCGCTCCGCCGCGGGCTCGATGATGCCGAAATTCACGTTCATGGGCTGGAAATCGCCGCTTACGGCCCCGCCGGACACATACAGCGCCAGCGCGCCGATGGCCGTGGTCCGGGGAAAGTCCAGAGGCGGCAGCCCCTTCAGCCGCCGGGCCGCCTCCAGGGCGGCCAGCATCCCGGACGCGCAGGACTCCACATAGCCCTCTACCCCGGTCATCTGCCCGGCGAAGGCGATGCGGGGCTGGCTTCTCAGCCGGTAATACCGGTCCAGCAGGGCAGGGCCGTTCAAAAACGTGTTCCGGTGCATCTTCCCGTAGCGGAGATACTCCGCCTCCGCCAGGGCCGGTATCATGCCGAACACCCGGCGCTGCTCGGGGAAAGTCAGATGGGTCTGAAAGCCCACCAGGTTATACACCGTGCCCTCGTCGTTGTCCCGGCGCAGCTGGGCCACGGCGTAATAGCTCTCTCCCGTCTCCGGGTGGCGGAGCCCCACGGGCTTGAGGGGGCCGTAGCGCAGAGTGTCCTCCCCCCGCCGGGCCATGACCTCCACGGGCATGCACCCCTCGAAAACGCCGCTGTCCTCAAACCCGTGCACCGGGGCCTCCCTGGCCGCTGCCAGCTCCCTGACGAACGAGACATACTGCTCCCGGTCCATGGGGCAGTTGATGTAGTCGGCGGTGCCCTTGCCGTAGCGGGAGCCGAACCAGGCGTGGGTCATGTCGATGCTCTCCGCCGCGATGAGCGGCGCGGCCGCGTCGAAAAAGTGGAGAAAATCCGCCTGGCCGCAGGCCTGGCTTATGGCGGGGATGAGCCCGTCGCTCGTCAGGGGGCCGGTGGCGACGATGCACTCCCCGTCGGGGAATGCCGTGATCTCCCCCTCCGCTATCTCTATATTGGGATGGCTCCGGATGGCATCGGTGATGGTCCGGGCGAATGCCTCTCTGTCCACCGCCAGGGCGCCCCCGGCGGGGACCCGGTGTTTCTCCGCGCTCATCATGATGAGGCTGCCCAGACGGCGCAGCTCCTCCTTCAAAAGCCCCACGGCGTTGGACAGGTCGTCCCCCCGCAGGGAGTTGGAGCACACCAGCTCCGCGAACAGGGGCGAGGTGTGGGCCGGGGTCATCTTCTCCGGCTTCATCTCGTAAAGCCGGACCTTCAGCCCCCGCTGGGCCAGCTGCCAGGCGGCCTCGCTCCCGGCCAGGCCCGCGCCCACCACCGAGATATCGGCCATTACGTGCTCTCCTTCTTCCTGGCCGGGGCCTTCTTCGTCCCGGTCTTTTTCCCGGCGGCGGAACGGGCGGCCGTCTTTTTGGCCGGGGCGTCCCCCTCTTTGGCGGCGGTGGAGCTCCCCCGCCGGTAGCGGTAGCCCCGCTTGTCCTCCGGGGTGAAATTCTCGCACTGCTCGTTGATGCAAAAGCTCTTGCGCTGGCCCTTGCCGGAGAGCTTGAACATGGTCTTGCCGCACACGGGGCAGTTGTCCTTGGTGGGCACATCCCAGCTCATAAAGCCGCAGGCCTGGCCCTTTTCGCAGGCGTAATAGGCGTAGCCCTTCTTGCTGGTGCGCTTGAAGATGCGGCTGCCGCACTTGGGGCAGCGGCCGGGCATCTCCACCACCAGGGGCATGGTGAAGCTGCACTCGGGATAGCCGGGGCATGCCAGGAACCGGCCGAACCGGCCGGATTTGACCACCAAATTCCGCCCGCAGTTGGGGCATATCTCCCCGGACACCTCGTCCGGGACCTTGATATGGACGCCCTGCAGGGCCTCCTCCGCCTTCTCCAGGTCCTGGGAGAACCCGCCGTAGAACTGGCTGAGCACGCCCTTCCAGTCGGCCTGGCCCTCCTCCACCTTGTCCAGAGTGTCCTCCATCCGGGCGGTGAACTGCACGTCCACGATGTCCGGGAAGCGCTCCTCCATCAGTTCCGTCACCGTCTCCCCCAGGGGGGTTGGCTTGAGGTACTTGCCCTCCTTGACCACGTACTCCCGGGCGGTGATGGTGGTGATGGTGGGGGCGTAGGTGCTGGGCCGGCCGATGCCCTTCTCCTCCATGGCCCGGATGAGGGTGGCCTCGGAATACCGGGAGGGCGGGGCGGTGAAGTGCTGCTCCGGGTCCAGCTTGTCAAGATTCACCGGCTGGCCCTGGGTCAGCTCGGGCAGGGGGCGCTTGCCCTCCTCCTGCTCCTCGTCGTCCCGGTTGTCCTCATACACGGCGGTGTAGCCGGGGAAGGATATCCGGGAGTGATAGGCCCGGAACACATAGCCCTCGCACAGCGCGTCCACGGTGATGTTGTCATACACCGCATTGGCCATCTGGCTGGCGGTGAACCGGCCCCATATCAGCCGGTACAGCCGGTACTGCTCCCCGGTCAGGCTCTTTTTCACCCGCTCGGGAGTCAGGCTGGGAACGCTGGGGCGAATGGCCTCGTGGGCGTCCTGGGCGTTGGAGCCGGTCTTGTACCGGCGGGGCTTGCCGTAATAGTACTCCTCCCCGTAGTGGGCCCGGATGAATTCCCCGGCGGCAGCCAGGGCGTCCTCCGACAGGCGCAGGGAGTCGGTACGCATATAGGTGATCAGGCCGATGGTGCCCTCCCCCTCTATGTCCACGCCCTCATAGAGCTGCTGGGCGATGGACATGGTCCGCCGGGGGGTCATGCCCAGGCGGCGGGAGGCCTCCTGCTGGAGGGTGGAGGTGATGAAGGGGGGCGAGGGGCTGCGCTTTTTCGTCCCGTGGGTCACGGCGCCGATGGTGAAGGGCTTGCCGGTGACGGCGTCCGCCACGGCCTTCACCTCCGCCTCGCTGCGCAGCTCCATCTTTTTCTTCTCCGTGCCGTGGAACTGAGCGGGGAATTTCTCGTGCTTCTCCGTCTCCAGAAGGGCGTTGAGATACCAGTATTCCTCCGGCTGGAAGTTCTGTATCTCCCGCTCCCGGTCCAGGACCATCCTGGTGGCCACGGACTGGACCCGCCCGGCGGACAGGCCCTTGCGTATCTTCCTCCACAGGAGGGGGCTGAGCTTATAGCCCACGATGCGGTCCAGGATGCGCCGGGCCTGCTGGGCATCCACCAGGTCCTGGTCGATGTCCCGTGGGTGGGCGATGCCCTCCTTGACCACGTTTTTTGTTATCTCGTTGAAAGTCACCCGCCGGGCCTTGTCCCCGGGGATGTCCAGAAGCTCCTTCAAGTGCCAGGAGATGGCCTCCCCCTCCCGGTCCGGGTCCGTTGCCAGATACACGGTGCCCGCCCGCTTGGACGCCTTGCGAAGGGTCTCTATCACGTCCTCCCGGCCCTTCACCGGCTGATAGTCCGGCTCGAAGCCGTGCTCGATGTCCACGCCCATGGTGCTCTTGGGCAGGTCCCGGAGATGGCCCATGGAGGCCACCACCTTGTAACCGCTGCCAAGATACCGCTCGATGGTCTTGGCCTTCGCGGGGGATTCCACTATGACAAGATCAGTCTTTGCCGCTGCCATCCGTCTTCCTCACTCATTCATGATGTACGGGTATACCGTCTGCCCGTCCCCTGGACCACCCGACCGGCCAGCTGGAGCATGGTCAGGGCCGCCAGGGTCTCCGGGGCGGTGAGACCGGACGCCTGGATGATATCGTCGGCGTGCATGTCCGGTCTGGTCATCGCGTCCAGCACCCTTCTCTGGTTTTCGGGAAGGTCCGCCGTGCTGGGCGCGGCTTCTGTTACGTCAATATAAACTATGTCCCGAGGCTTGTCAATCTCTTTTTTAATATGTATTTCCGTCGGTTTGCGCCGCAAAAGGTCGCTCCGCGTCTGATAGGCGCGCAAAACGTCCCCTCCGCCCGTCACCGGCACCGCCCCCTGGGCGATGAGCTCGTTGCATCCGGCGCTGGCGGCGGCGTCCGCGTTGCCCGGCACGGCGAACACGTCCCGCCCCTGCTCCAGAGCGTGGTCGGCGGTGCTGCGGGTGCCGCTGCGCACCGGCGCCTCCACCACGACCACCCCCAGGGACAGCCCGGTGATGATACGGTTCCTGACCCGGAAGTCCGCCGGGTAGGTCCTGGCCTTGGGGGGATATTCGCTTACGAGGGCACCCCGCGCCCGGACCTCGTCGAAAAGGGCCTTGTGCCTGGCCGGGTACACCTGGTCGATGGCCGTGCCCAGCACGCCCACCGCCACGCCTCCGGCCCGCAGAGCCGCCTCCATGGCCGCCCCGTCGCAGCCCTCCGCCAGGCCAGACACCAGTATGCAGCCCCCCTGGGCAAGCTCCCGGCCCATCCGTCCGGCCATTTTCAGCCCGTAGGGGGTGGCCCGCCGGGTGCCCACCACGGCCAGCACCGCCGCGTCGTCCACCGCCGGGAGCCTGCCCCAGACATACAGTACGGCAGGGGGGTCGGGAATATGCCGCAGCCGCTCCGGGTAATCCGCGTCCTGCAAGGTGAGTATGGCGATGCCCTTTTCCTCGCAGAGGGCGATGGTATCGGCGGCCCGCTCCATGCTCTTGTCCGCCAGCTTGTCTGCCTCGGCCTTCTGCAAGAGAGGCTCGGCCTCCATCAGCTCCTCCCGTGGCGCGAAAAACACCTTTTCCGGTCCGCCCATGGTCTCCGTCAGCCGGTATTTTACGAGGGGCCGCACCCCGCCCACGCAGGACAGCCACACCCAGTATTTCAGTCTAGCCATTGCGCGTCATCTCCCACATGGCCACCGCCGCCGCCACGGCGGCGTTCAGGCTCTCCGCCCGGGGGCGCATGGGGATGCGCACCGTCCCCTGGCACAGGGCCAAAAGCTCCTCCGTCAGCCCCCGCCCCTCATTGCCGATGGCCACCGCCACCGGCGCGGGGGGCAGAGCGCGTATATCCATCCCCCCCGGTGCCAGGGCGGCCCCGTAAAGGGGCAGGCCCCGCAGCGCCTCCGCCAGACCGGCCAGGTCCGTCTTCACCACGCTCTGGCGGAATATGGCCCCCATGGAGGCCCGGACCGTCTTGGGATTATAGGGGTCGGCGCATGCCCCGCACAGCACCACCAGGTCCGTGCCGAAGGCGTCCGCCGTCCGAAGCACGGTCCCCACGTTCCCCGGGTCCTGGACGTTTTCCAGCACCACCGCCCGGCGCATATCCTCCGCCGGGGGCAGCGGCCGCATCCGCACCGTGAACACGGGGCCGGGGCTGTTTTGCAGAGGGGACACCGCCCGCAGTATCTCCGGCGACACCACCCGGCACGGCAGGCCGGGCAGCTCCTTTGCCGCCAGCACACAGGTGATCTCCGCCCCGGAGGCCGCCGCCTCCTCCAGCAGGGTCTCCCCGGCGCAGATATACTCCCCCGCCGCCTGGCGGGCCTTTCCGTCCGAGCCCAAGGCGATGAACCGCTTCACCAGCTCGTTTTGCCGTGACCGTATCGCTTCCATGCTCCCAACACTTTCCTGTCAGCAAGATATTATAAATTAGTATATAGCGTCCCGGCCCCTTTGTCAATTTGCACCGCAAAAGCGGACATCCGCCGGTCCCTGCCAGCGAAGGGATACTTCCCTCTTTATCGGGGATAGAGACAGGGCGGGAACATCTCAGACGATGCCCCCGCCCCGTTTTGTCATGGTCTCAGCGCAGCAGCACCGCGGCCACGTCGTTGACGTTGGTGCCGGTGGCGCCGGTGACGATGAGGCCGTCCACCGCCTTCAGGGCGTGATAGGCGTCGTTGTCCCCCAGCACCCGGTGGATGTCCAGGCCCTGGGCCTCCAGGGCCGCCGCCGTGGACCCGTCCGCCATGCCGCCCGCCGCGTCGGTGGGGCCGTCGGTGCCGTCGGAGCCGAAGGAGAACACCGCCGTGCCCTCCAGGCCCCGGATGCCCTCCGCCGCCGCCAGGGCCAGCTCCTGGTTCCGGCCGCCCTTGCCGCGGCCGGTGAGGCGCACCACCGTCTCGCCTCCCGCCAGGAAGGCCAGAGGCCGGTCCGGCCCCTGGTGGGTCCGGGCGATGGACGCAAGGAAGGACCCGGCCTCCCTGGCCTGGCAGCACAGCCTGTCGGTGAGCACCACGGGCTCATAGCCCCGCTCCCGGCAGGCCTCCGCCGCCGCCGCGCAAAGCTGGCGCACGGAGCCGGTGACGACCGTCTCCACGTTGTCCAGGACCTTGGGCGTCTCCCGGTCCAGCAGGGCCGAAGCCTCGGCCGTGAGCCGCAGGGCGTACTTCTCCGCCACCGCCCTGGCCTGGGCGCAGGTGGAGCTGTCCGGATAGGCAGGGCCGCTGGCGATCATGTCCAGCGGGTCCCCCAGAATGTCGCTGAGCACCACGCTGAACACCCGCGCCGGGGCGCAAGCCTGGGCAAAGCGCCCGCCCTTCACGGCGCTCAGGCGTTTGCGCACCGTGTTCATCTCCACGATATCCGCTCCGCTGGCCAGAAGCTGGGCCGTGATGTCCTCCAGCTCCCCGCCGGGGATAAGGGGCTTTTCAAACAGGGCGCTCCCGCCCCCGGACAGGAGGAATATGACCGTGTCCTCCTCCCGCAGGCCCCGCACCATCTCCAGCACCTTTTCCGTGGCGGCGAAGCTGTTCCCGTCCGGCACCGGGTGGCCCGCCTCGTAGCAGTCCACCCCAGGGATGGGACCCATCACGTGGCCGTACTTGGTCACCACCGCCCCGGCGTCCACGCCGCCCAGGGTCTCCACGGCGGTCCGGGCCATCTGCCAGGCGGCCTTTCCCGCCGCCGCCAGCACCACCCGGCCGGTGAAGGTCCGCCCGGCCAGGGCCCGGCGCACCGCCTCGTCCGGCAGCACGGCCCGGATGGACCGGCTGACGATGTAGTCTATATCATGGCGAAGCTCTTCGTTCATCCTCTCTCCTTTCCCGATAGGCGATATGCCGCCCCTTCCGTGCCGGAAGCGGCGGCGTATCCGTCAGGGGTTGACCACGTTCTGGGGCTTTCCGGCCAGGAAGGCCCGGATGTTCTCCACCGTGCAGTCCATGATCCGCTCCCGGCTCCCCCGGGCGGCCCAGGAGATGTGGGGGGTGATGATGCAGTTTTTGGCCTTGAGCAGGGGGTTATCCGGCCGGATGGGCTCGGTGGACACCACGTCCAGACCGGCCCCGGCCACCTTGCCGGAGTTGAGGGCGTCGGCCAGGTCCTGCTCCACCACCATCTGGCCCCGGCTGTTGTTGATGATGATGACCCCGTCCTTCATCTTGGCGATGTTTTCCTTATTGATGATGCCCGCGTTGAAGGGGAACAGGGGCATTTGCAGCCCTAGCACGTCGGAGCGGGCGAACAGCTCGTCCAGCTCCACATATTCCACCCCCAGGGCCTTGGCCTCGTCGGTCTGGCGGCCGTCAAAGGCGATGACGTGCATGCCCAGGGCCCTGGCTATCTCCGCCGTGTGGATGCCGATATTGCCGCAGCCCAGCAGGCCGTAGGTCATGCCCGCCAGCTCGATGAGGGGATAGTCCCAGTAGCACCAGTCGGGGTTGTTCGCCCAGTCCCCCCGGTAAACGGAGTCGGAGTGGTGGCCGATGTGATGGCACACCTCCAGCAGCAGGGCGATGGCGAACTGGCTCACGGACCGGGTGCCGTACACCGGCACGTTCACCACCGGGATGCCCCGCTCCCTGGCGCAGGCGATATCCACCACGTTGTAGCCCGTGGCCAGCACGGCGATGAGCTTGATGCCGGGGCACTTTTCCATGGTGGCCCGGGAGATGGGGGTCTTGTTCATCAAAACGATGTCCGCGTCGCCGATGCGCTCGGCGATGAGAGGCGACTCCTCGTAGGATGTGCGGTCATACACCGTCAGGTCTCCGAACTGACGGACGCCGTCCCAGCTCAGGTCGCCGGGGTTTTCCGTATATCCGTCCAATACGACTATCTTCATATCGGTCCCTCCTATGTTTTTGTCCAGTATACCACGTTCTTCCCGCCGGGGAAACCCCCGGCAGGGCAAAAGCCCTGAAAACTTCTGCTTTCAGGGCCTTTGAGCTTGTCAAAAACCGAGTTTTTGACAGCTCGGACATATAAACTGCACGGGGGAAGTGAATCCCCCCGGCAGGAAGTCAAAAGCCTGACGCACTGCGGCTTTTGACTTCACGCGCGGCCCGCCGCGCGGCTCGGCCTGACCGGCCTTCGCTTCCGTTTACAGGGGCCGGATGAAATCCACCCCGTAGCTCTCCCCCACGCTCCGCAGCTCGTTGGCCACGGCGTCGGACAGCTCGATGCCCTTTTCCAGGCTGACGGCCCGCTTGGCCGCCTCTATCTCTCCGGGGATATACACCCGCTCCACGCCGGGGGCGGGCGGGCAGGCGCGAAACTCGTCCAGCATGTCGTCCACCCGCTCCAGGAACTGTTCGCGGGGCAGGAACTTGTCCGGGTCTATCACCACCAGGAAATAACCCACATTCTGGGGGTGCTCATAGTCGGTCCAGAAGTGGGGGGTCGTGCGGCAGTTGAGCGCCCCGCCCAGGCAGCTGCACATCAGGTCGATGAACAGGCTGATGGCGTAGCCCTTGGCCCCGCCGAAGGGGAGCATGCACCCCCCGTCCAGCACGGCGCCAGGGTCGGTGGTGTCGGCGCCGTATTTGTCCACGGCCCAGCCCTGGGGTATCGGGCGGCCCTCCTTTTGAGCCAGGACCACCTTGCCACGGGCCACGACGCTCGTCGCCATGTCCAGGTCGAAGGGCTCCCCCCGCCCGGCGGGCACCGCCACCCCCAGGGGGTTGGTGCCCAGCATGGCCTTCGCGCCCCCGATGGGGGCCACGGCGGCCTCGCTGTTGCTGACCATGAAGGCGATCATCCCCTGCTCGGCGGCGTACTTCGTGTAAAACGCCCCCGCGCCGAAGTGGTTGCCGTTGCGCACCGTCGCGGCGCAGCAGCCGGTCTCCCGGGCCCGCTCGATGCACATATCCATCGCCTGGCGGGCTATCTTCGCCCCTATGCCGTTGTGGCCGTCTATCACCAGGCAGGAAGGCGCCTGGCTGACGATCTCGGCGTTGACCCCCGGCGTGATGACGCCGCACTGGACCCGCCGGGAGTAGTTGATGAGCCGGGAGATGCCGTGGGAGCCCATGCCTCTGCTGTCGGCGTACAGGAGGTTCTCCGCGAATATCTCCGCCTCGTCCCGCTCCAGCCCGGCCTTCACCATGACCTGGGCCGCGAAATCTTTCAGCTTGTCATAATCGTACCGCATATCGCACCTCCGCCGCGCGTCAGATGATCTCGCAGCCGATCTCTTTCAGTTTCTCGTCCACCCAGGGCCGGACATAGGTGCCGTCGTTGACGATGTGGTCCATGATGTCGGCCTCCTTCTTCTGCACCGCCTCGGTGGCGTCGGCCAGAGCGCTGGCCTCCGCCGGGTCGATGAACAGCACGCCGTCGCCGTCGCCCACCACGATATCTCCGGGGCGCACCACCCGGCCGCCGATGACCACGGGCACGTTTATCTCGCCGGGGCCGTTCTTATACGGGCCGTTGGGGGTGGCGGAGCGGGCGTACACGGGGAAGTCCTCCATGGCCGCCAGGCCGTCCCGGTCCCGGATAGCGCCGTCGCACACGATGCCCCGCACGCCCCGGACCTTGCAGTAATTGGCCATCAGCTCCCCGAAAATGGCCCGGTCGGTGAAGCCCCCCGCGTCGATGACGATCACGTCGCCGGGCTTGGCCAGGTCCATGGCCGCGTGGAACATGAGGTTGTCGCCCTGGGCCACCTTCACGGTGAAGGCGGTGCCCAGTAGAAAGCCGTGGCCGATGGGCTCGATGCCCGCCTCCGCGGCGGCGGTGCGGTTCATATTGTCGTCGATGTTGGCGACGGGCATATCCCGGAACCGCTCCACCAGAGCCGGGTCAGGGCGTTTGAAATCCTTGATGATCTTGCATCCGACAGACATGGTATTATTCCTCCCAAATCAAACGAATTTATAGCCGGTGTCCTTGTCCAGCACCCCCCGGTCCGCCACGCAGCGGGCGGGGACCGTGCCGCCGGTCACGGCGGCGGGGACGATGTCGCACACCATCTGTATCTGTGTCTTCTTGCTGCCCACGCCGTAGCTGCCGCAGTGGGGGTTCACGATAATGTTGTCCAGGCGCTTGAAGGGGTCGTCCTCCGGCAGGGGCTCCTTTTCCACCGTGTCCAGCCCGGCATAGAGTATCTCCCCGTTTTCCAGGGCCCAGGCCAGATCGTCGTTGTCGATGACCGGCCCCCGGGAGGTGTTGATGATCATGGCCGTGTTCTTCATCTTCCGGAAGACCTCCCTGTTGAAGACATGGGTGGTCTCCGGCGTCAGGATGACGTGGATGGAGATGATGTCGCTGCGGGTGATGAGCTCCTCAAAGTCCACGAACTCCACATCCGGGTACTGGGCCTTCACCCCATCGGACACGTAGGGGTCGCAGGCGATGACCTTGGTGCCGAAGCCCCCGTGGAAGATGTCGTGCAGGTGCCGCCCGGCCAGGCCGAAGCCGTACAGGCCCAGGGTCATCTCCCGCACGTCCGGGGGGAGCAGGTATTTGCACTTGGGCCAGTTGCCCTTGCGGACCTCCCTGTCATAATAACAGGTGTTGCGTATAAGGCCCATGATCATGGCCGTCGCCACATCCGCCAGCTCCTTGGCGCAGAAGCCGGGCAGATTGAGCACGATCACGCCCTGCTCCGCCGCCGTGTCCAGGTCGATGCTGTTGACACCCGCGCCGAAGCGCTGCACGAACTTCAGGCCGGGAAGGGCCTGCATCACCTTCCGGGTGATGGGGGGATTGCCCGTGGCGAGGATGATCTGGGCGTCCTGACAGCCGTTGATGATCTCCTCCTCCGTGGGCTCCTTCTGCTGGGCGGCGACTACCTCATAGTCCAGCAGCGCCCACTCGATGCCCGCCTGGGCGTAAGCGGCGCGCACGCGCTCCAGCTCCTGGGCGTTCACGCTGCCGTAATCCTTGTCTACTACTACTGCTTTCATATCAATCCTCCGGCGCCGCCTCTTCTGCTGCGGAAGTATCCGCCGCGGCTTTCTTGTTGATGAACTTTAC